>NZ_BTGP01000007.1:0-220997 GCF_042854385.1 Erythrobacter sp. MTPC3 | reverse complement strand
TACTCACTACCTGCGTGGCACTGGTCGTTGCCACGCCCGCCCGTGCCGCCGGTTCGTCCATGCCATGGGAAGCGCCGCTGCAGGCCATCCTTGAATCCATCCAAGGCCCGGTCGCCAAGATCGTCGCGGTGATCATCATCATCGCCACCGGCCTGGCGCTGGCTTTTGGTGACACATCGGGCGGGTTCCGGCGGCTGATCCAGATCGTCTTTGGCCTGTCGATCGCCTTTGCCGCGTCATCCTTCTTCCTGTCCTTCTTTTCCTTTGGTGGCGGAGCGCTGGTCTGATGGAGAGCGGTGCATCCAATTTGCCTAATGGCTTCGTGGCCCCGGTTCACCGCGCGCTGACCGAGCATATCCTGCTTGGCGGCGCACCGCGCGGGCTGGCGATTGCCAACGCCACGCTCGCGGGAGCCATCGGTCTGGGCCTGCAATTGTGGATTGCGGGGCTCGTCTTCTTCGCGCTCGGCCACATGGTGGCGGTCTGGGCAGCGCGGCGCGATCCGCAATTCGTAGACGTCGCACGGCGGCATCTGCGCTTTCCTGCTCTTTGCGGGGTGTGAGTGATGTTCTCGCTGCGTGAATATCGAAACAAGGCCGACCGGCTCGCGGACTTCCTGCCCTGGGCAGCGCTGGTCGCGCCGGGCGTCGTGCTCAACAAGGACGGCAGCTTCCAGCGCAGCGCGCGCTTTCGCGGGCCCGACCTCGACAGCGCAACGCCTGCCGAGCTGATCGCGACCACCGCGCGGCTCAACAGCGCATTGCGGCGGTTGGGATCTGGCTGGGCGATGTTCGTCGAAGCCGTGCGCCGTCCGGCGCTGGACTATCCGGTCTGTGACTTTCCCGATCCGGCATCGGCACTTGTCGAGCGCGAACGCGCCGCGCAATTCGCGGAGGAAGGCGCGCATTTCGAGAGCCGGTATTTTCTCACCTTCCTGTGGATGCCGCCCGCCGAGGACGCCGCACGGGCCGAAAGCTGGCTTTATGAGGGTAAGGCCGAGAAAGGCATTGTCCCACGTGAATTGCACGACGGCTTCGTGGATCGGACTGACCGGCTGCTGCGCCTGTTCGAAGGCTTCTTTCCGGAGGCTCATTGGCTCGATGATGGCGAAACGCTGACCTATCTCCACAGCTGCATTTCGACCCGGGCACAGTCCGTCCGCGTTCCTGAAACCCCGATGCATCTCGATGCGCTGCTCGCCGACGAGCCCCTCACCGGCGGGCTTGAGCCGCGTCTGGGCGAGGCGCACCTGCGCACGCTCAGCGTGATCGGTTTTCCGAGCGCGACCTTCCCCGGCCTGCTCGATGAATTGAACGCACAAGGCTTCGTCTATCGCTGGTCGACCCGGGCGATCATGCTCGACAAGAGCGACGCAACCAGGCTGCTCTCGAAGATCCGCCGCCAATGGTTTGCCAAGCGCAAATCGGTCGCAGCGATCCTCAAAGAGGTGATGACCAACGAGGCTTCGGTACTGGTCGACAGCGATGCGGCCAACAAGGCGGAGGATGCGGATACTGCGCTGCAGGAATTGGGCGCAGACCATGTCGGTCTGGCGCTGGTCACCGCGACCATCACCGTCTGGGATGAGGATGCAGCGCTTGCTGCTGAAAAGCTGCGCCTTGTCGAGAAGGTCGTCCAGGGGCGCGATTTCACCTGCGTGACCGAAGGCATGAACGCGATCGAGGCGTGGCTCGGATCGCTGCCCGGCCATGTCTATGCCAATGTCCGGCAGCCTCCAATATCGACGCTCAATCTGGCGCATATGATGCCACTATCGGCGGTCTGGGCCGGGCCCGAGAGCGATGCGCATTTTGCTGCGCCGCCGCTCTTCTATGCGAAGACCGAAGGCTCTACCCCGTTCCGCTTTTCGCTTCATGTGGGCGATGTCGGACACAGTCTGGTGGTCGGCCCCACCGGAGCAGGCAAGTCAGTGCTGCTGGCCATGATGGCGCTGCAGTTCCGCCGGTATGCTGGCTCGCAAATCTTCGCTTTCGATTTTGGCGGGTCGATCCGGGCGGCAGCGCTCGCATGCGGCGGCGACTGGCAGGACCTGGGATCAAG
This sequence comes from Erythrobacter sp. MTPC3, assembly GCF_042854385.1. Lineage (NCBI taxonomy): Bacteria > Pseudomonadati > Pseudomonadota > Alphaproteobacteria > Sphingomonadales > Erythrobacteraceae > Erythrobacter > Erythrobacter sp. MTPC3. The sequence continues at coordinate 218,936 of NZ_BTGP01000007.1, read as the reverse complement.
CCTTTCAGAGGACGGCGACGAGGCCGTGATGCTGCAACCGCTCGCGCGGATCGACGAGCCGGCGCAGCGCAACTGGGCATCCGAATGGCTGCAGGCAATCCTTGCTTCGGAAGGCGTCACCATTGACCCGGTTACCAAGGACCATCTCTGGTCCGCACTGACCTCGCTATCGACCGCGCCAATTTCCGAACGCACGCTTACTGGCCTCGCCGTCCTGCTCCAATCGCAGGGCTTGAAGCAGGCCCTCGCGCCCTATTGCATCGGCGGTCCTTTTGGTCGGCTGCTCGATGCTGAAAGCGAGCGGCTTGGCGAAGCGAGTTTTCAGGCTTTCGAGACCGAGGGGCTGACCGGATCGGCAGCGGCCCCCGCAGTCCTCTCCTATCTCTTCCACCGCATCGAAGGACGGCTCGATGGTTCGCCCACGCTGATCATCATCGATGAGGGCTGGTTGGTGCTCGACAGCCCAGCCTTTGCCGCGCAATTGCGCGAATGGCTCAAGACCCTGCGCAAGAAGAACGCGAGCGTCGTCTTCGCAACGCAGAGCCTTGCCGATATCGAGAGTTCGGCGATTGCGCCCGCGATCATCGAAAGCTGCCCGACCCGTATCTTCCTGCCCAATGAGCGCGCGGTCGAACCGCAAATCCTCGCCATCTACCGCCGCTTCGGGCTCAACGATCGCCAGATCGAAATCCTCAGCCGGGCAACCCCCAAGCGCGATTATTACTGTCAGTCAGCGCGCGGCAACCGTCTGTTCGAGCTGGGCCTGGGCGAAGTGGCGCTCGCCTTCACCGCCGCCTCGTCCAAGAGCGACCAGCTCGCCATAGCGCGGATCATCGAGAATTCTGGCCGCGCAGGGTTCGCCGCCGCCTGGCTGCGCCATCGCGGTCTCGACTGGGCCGCCGACCTTCTCGGCACCCCCGAGCACACCTCCCTTTCCCCCAGCCCCCAACAAGGAGACCTCCCATGATTCCCCGTAAATACTTCCGCAGCATTTTGACCGGCGTCGCGCTTGCCTGCGCTGGCTCGGGAGCCTTGGTTTCCGCGCCAGCAGAGGCGCAGTTTGGCGGCATTGTCTATGATCCGACGAACTATGCCCAGAACGTGCTCACCGCTGCGCGCACGCTCGAGCAGATCAACAACCAGATCCGCATGCTGCAAAACCAGGCCAACTCGCTCGTCAACGAGGCGCGCAATTTGCAGAGCCTGCCGGTTACCGTGCTCCAGCCCCTGCAGGACCAGATCAGGCAGACGCAGCAATTGCTGCAGCAAGCCCAGCGCATCGCTTATGATGTGCGCGCAATCGAAACGACTTTCGATGCCCAGTACAAGAATATTCCGCTGAATGCCTCCCAGCAGGCGATGGTCAATGGCGCCGAGGCGCGCTGGCAAAACAGCGTGGCCGGTTTCGAGGACGCATTGAAGGTCCAGGCGGGCGCGGTCGCCAACATCGAAGGCTCGCGCGAAGCGGTGGGCAATCTGGTCAGCGCCAGCCAGTCGGCCACCGGTGCCTTGCAGGCCGCGCAGGCAGGCAACCAGCTGCTGGCCGTGCAGGCAGGCCAGCTCGCCGATCTCACGGCCACGCTGGCGGCGATGAGCCGGGCGCAGGCGCTCGATGCTGCCGAAAGCGCAGCGGCCAAGGCTCAGGCGCGGGAACAGCTGCGGCGCTTTCTGGCCAATCGCCCGCGCTACCTGCCCAGCGGGCAAAAGTGATCCGCCATGGATAGCAAGCTCCTCGCGCGCGTCGGTGCCGCCGTCTTCGTCGGCCTCTCCTTCGCTATGACGCTCGTGCAGATGCGCGAGGAGCCTGCCACGCGGCCCGACTCCGTGCCTATTGCATGGGTGCCCGACGGCGACCCGCTGCCCTTACAGATCAAGGCCTGTGCAGAGATGGGCGAGTTGGCGCTGTCCTCACCCGATTGCCGCGCGGCCTGGGCCGAAAAGCGCCGCCGCTTCTTGGGCGTGGATCATCCAGAGGCCTATTCTGAGCTCGCTGATCCTGCGCCGCCGGACGCGCCTGACCTTCCGATACCAACCCCGGTTGGCGAACATCGAGGGGAGAACTGACGTGGGCGGCACCGGCGTCGTCGATCGCTTTCTGGCGATCTTCTCCCAATATATAGACAGCGGCTTTGGCCTGCTCTCTGGCGAAGTCGCGTTCATCGCGACCACGCTGATCGTGATCGATGTGACGCTCGCGGCTCTGTTTTGGAGCTGGGGCGAGAATGACGACATCATCGCCCGGCTCGTCAAGAAGACGCTCTTCGTCGGCATCTTCGCCTATATCATCGGCAATTGGAGCGCGCTCGCCAACATCATCTTCAACAGCTTTGCCGGGCTGGGCCTGAAGGCCAGTGGTTCGGGGCTTGGCGCTGCGGACTTGCTGCAGCCGGGCCGGGTCGCGCAGGTCGGCATCGATGCCGCCTGGCCACTGATCGAATCCATCGCCGATCTGATGGGCTATGTCGGCTTCTTCGAGAATTTCCTGCAGATCATCATTCTGCTGCTTGCCTGGGCGGTGGTTATCATCGCCTTCTTCATCCTCTCGATCCAGCTCTTCGTCACGCTGATCGAGTTCAAGCTGACAACGCTCGCGGGCTTTATACTTATCCCTTTCGGCCTGTTCGGCAAGACCGCCTTCATGGCTGAACGCGTGCTCGGCAATGTGGTTTCTTCGGGCATCAAGGTGCTGGTGCTCGCGGTCATTATCGGCATTGGCTCGACGCTCTTTGCTGAATTTACCAGCGCGATCCCTGGCGAGCCAACCATCGAGGATGCGCTTGCCATCGTGCTTGCAAGTCTGACCCTGCTCGGCCTGGGCATCTTCGGTCCCGGCATCGCCAACGGCATCGTGGCTGGCGGGCCGCAATTGGGAGCGGGCGCTGCAGCAGGCACCGCCTTGCTCGCAGGCGGCGCCGCCGTAGGCGGAATTGCCGGAGCCAAGCTGGCTGGCGGAGCGGTGGCGAGCGCAGCATCTTCGGTCGCGCAGGGCACATCGCGCGCTGCGGGCGGAGCGAGTATGGCCTATGCCACAGGTTCCGCAGGCAAGACCGGCGGTGCGGCTGTCGCAGGCGGTATGGCCGGTGTCGGCCGCGCCGCGGGAGGTGCCGCCATGTCGCCGCTGCGCAAAGCGGCTGAGAGCGCCAAAGACAACTTCCGCAGCGGAGCACGAGCGTCTGTCAGCAATATGGGCGGACGCATTGTGCCGGCATCAGGGAGTACGCCGTCGGGCCCACAGCCCGAAAGCGGGCAGCCCGCCTGGGCCAAATCCATGAAGCAGCGCCAGTCGCTCGGCCACTCGGCTTCACTCGCCGCGCACACTGTGCGCTCCGGTGACGGCCACGGCGCAGGCTCCTCCATCGACACCAAAGAGAAGGACTGACGGATCATGTTCAAACGCCCCTCGATCCGATACGGCAAGACGCCGCAACCCGAGACGCCCTATCAGCGCGCGGCACAGGTCTGGGACGAGCGCATCGGCTCGGCCCGCGTTCAAGCGAAGAGCTGGCGCTATGCCTTCTTCGGCGCGCTCGGCCTGTCGGCAGCGCTGACGGGCGGTCTCATCTGGCAAAATGCGCGCGGCACCATCGTCCCTTGGGTGGTCGAGGTCGACAAGCTTGGCGAAGCGCGCAGCGTCGCGCCTGCCGATGCCGAGTTCGCGCCGACCGATCCGCAGATCGCCTTCCACCTTGCCCGCTTTATCGAACATGTCCGCGCCATTCCCGACGATGCCATCGTCGTGCGGGAAAACTGGCTCAGAGCCTATGACTTCGCGAGCGACAAGGGCGCGCTGGCGCTCAATGACTATGCGCGGGCCAATGATCCCTTTTCCGTGATTGGACGCGAACAGGTGGCGGTCGATGTCACCAGCGTGATCCGTGCTTCGCCAAGGAGTTTCCGGGTCGCATGGGTCGAGCGCCGCTACCGTGACGGCGCACTGGCCGAGACGAGCCGCTGGACCGCAATCCTCGGCATCACCGTGCAGCCGCCCAATAATCCCGATGCGCTCACCAAGAATCCACTCGGCATCTTCGTCACATCCATCAACTGGTCAAAGGAGCTCGGCTGATGTCCCGCTCGCATACTCTGTCTCGCAAAATCTATGTTAGCCTGTTTGGCGCTGCCTCGCTGGCGCTGACTTCCTCGGCTTCGGCGACACCCGCACCTATGGCTCCAGCAATGCGGACGGCTCTTGGCGCGCTGGTAAAGCTGCGTCCTGTCGCTGCGATCCGATCGCTTGAGCACATCAATTCCCTTTCGCGGCAGGCCTCCCCCCCTGCCGCGCGCCGCTCCCGCCCCCCTGACCCCGAGGACGAGGTGGGAGCGGCAAACGATGCTGCCCGTATCCAGCCCGAAGATGCAGGGTTCCAGAACGCGATCCAGCGCTATACCTATAGCGAAGGCGCGCTGTTCCAGATCTATGCCAAGCCCGGTCAGGTGACCGATATCGCGCTGCAGGAAGGCGAGCAGCTGGTCGGCCCCGGCCCGGTTGCGGCAGGCGATACGGTACGCTGGATGATTGGCGATACGCTAAGCGGAGCGGGCTCCACACAGCGGGTGCATATCCTCGTCAAGCCGACCCGGGCTGACATCACCACCAATCTCGTGATCAACACCGACCGGCGCACCTATCACGTCGAACTGCGCGCCAACGCCCGCGTCTACATGGCCTCGGTCAGCTGGTCCTATCCCGAAGACGAGCTGATCGCATTGCGCCGGGCAGAAGCCGAAGCCGTGCGCACGGCGCCGATTGCGGACGGGTTCACGATCGAAAACCTCAATTTTGATTACCGGATATCGGGCGACAAACCCGATTGGCGGCCGCTGCGCGTGTTCGATGACGGCCAGCGCACACTCGTGGAGTTCCCGCCCGACATTGCCCAAGGCGAAATGCCGCCCTTCTTTGTCATTGGCGAGGAGGGCGAGGCCGAACTGGTCAATTACCGGGTGAACGGGCGCTATTTGATCGTCGACCGGCTGTTCCATAAGGCGGAATTGCGGCTTGGCGCGGGACGCAGGCAGGTGCGCGTCAAAATTTCCAATCGGGCGCGGAGCGAGTGATGAGCAGCGAGCCTGATCCCGAACGGCCCGTCGACGCCGAACCCATCACCAGCCTGCGCGGCGAGGGCCCGCGCGTCGTGCGGCTGTCGCGAAAGGCAATTGGTATCGCCAGCGCCGTCGGACTATCGCTGGTGGGAGGAGCTTTGCTCTATGCGCTGCAGCCTGCCTCGCAAGGGAGCGAGGAGGAGCTGTTCAACACCGATGGTGTAGCGGTGGCCGACGGTCTGGCATCGGCCCCGAGGGATTATTCGCAGGTACCAAGGCTTGGACCGCCGCTTCCCGGCGATCTCGGCAAGCCGATCCTCGATGCGCAGGAGCGCGGGGCCGTTGCTGCATTACCGCCTGTCGGCGCGCAACCGCCCCCACCGCCGCCGCAGGGCATCAGCCCTGAGGAAGCGGCGCGTCAGCGGCTAGAACAGGAACGTGAAGCCGCTCGCGGTAGTCGGCTGTTCTTTGGCGGCGGAACGCCCGCTGCCAGTCTAGCGCAGGCGCTCCCGCCCTCCGATCCATTGCCTGCATCAGCTCAGTCTTCGGTTTCTGCTGGTCAGCCTGCTTTTCTTGATCGCCCCGCCGAGCGCCGGACGGTTTCGCTCCAAAGGCTCGATGCCGCACCATCACCAGCCTTCTTGCAGGCCGGTTCAGTCATCCCCGCTGCGCTCATTACCGGTATCCGCTCCGACCAGCCCGGGCTTGTGACCGCGCAAGTGACCCAAAACGTCTATGACAGCCTAACCGGACGCCGCTTGCTGATCCCGCAGGGCGCGCGCCTGATCGGCGACTATGAATCCGATGTCGGCTTTGGCCAGCGCCGCGTGCTTCTCGCCTGGAACCGGCTTATCCTGCCCGATGGCCGTTCAATTGTGCTCGAACGCCAGCCCGCGGCCGATCCCTCCGGCTATGCCGGACTGGAAGACGGAGTCGACTATCACTGGGGCAGCGTGCTCAAGGCCGCGTTGGTCTCGACCTTGCTCGGCATCGGCGGCGAATTGGGTTCGGGCAGTGACAGCGATCTCGCACGAGCGCTGCGGCGCGGTAGTCAGGACAGCGTCAACCGTGCAGGTGAGCAAATCGTTTCGCGCGAGGTGAACATTCGCCCGACGCTGACCATTCGTTCGGGCTATCCTGTGCGCGTGCTGGTCACCCGCGATATCGTATTGGAGGGCGGGGTATGACCCGGCTCAAGCTTTCCGACATTACCGACGAGAAGCCGGTCAAGCTGACCATCGAGATACCCGCACGGCTGCATCGCGATCTGGTTGCCTATGGCGTAGTGCTGAATGGCGGGGAAGAAAGCGATGCGCCGGCACCAGAGCAGCTTGTCACGCCAATGCTTGAGCGGTTCATTGCGACCGATCGGGCTTTTGCGAAAGCCCGGCGGGCAACTCAGCCAGCCGCGGTTAGCGGATAGCGTTCATCGATCAGCTTGAAAAAGCGGGCGAGAGCGGGATTGTCGTTGTCCTCGCGCCACCAGGCTGCAAAATCGAGATGCGCAGCACCGCTTGGGTCGGTTATCTCGCGGAACACGACATCAGGCCGGGCAGCGCCGGTCGCGCTTTCGGGCACAACGGTAATGAACTTGCCGAAGGGCACCATCGCGGCGATGGTTTCGGCACTCGTCTCCTGCGTGATGATATTGGCCTTGAAGCCATTGCTGCCGAGTCGCTGGCGGATAACTTCGGCGATCCTCGGTCCGCTTCGCTCCTGCGGCATCACGAAGACCGACTTACGCAAATCGGTCCAGAACAAGCTTTCACTCTTGGTCAGGCGATCTTCCTTGGGCAAGACAACCATCAGCCGTTCGGACCACAGCCAGCGCTTGGTGACTCCGGGTTCCTCGATCTGGCTGGCATGGATGGCGATGTCGACGATGCGGGTTTGCAGCCCTGGCAGCATGCGTTCCGGACTGGCTTCAAGTGCATCGAGTTGCACATCGGGAAAGCGTTCAAGCAGATCGCCAAGCAGAAGGCGTAGATTGCCGGTGCTGAGCGAGCCGGAAAAGCCGACCATTAACCTTCCGACCTCGCCATATCGCACTGCCTTTGCCGTCGTCAGCAGATTGTCGGCATCGGTAACGATCCGCCGCGCGACTTCCAGGAAGGCCTTGCCGGTCTCTGTCGGGACGACACCTCTGGTGGAGCGTTCGAACAGGGTAATGCCAAGACGATGTTCGAGCGCCGAGACCGTTTTGCTCAGTGTCGACTGCTTGACGTTAAGCTGCTTCGCCGCGCGCAGGAAGCTGGCTGTATCTGCTGCGGTAACAGCGAAGCGAAGCTGGCGCAGCTCTATAGTCAAAGGCTTTGCCCCACCTTGCCCTTAATCATTGTTGCGGCCCCATAATTTGAACGAATGTTCCGTTGTCGATGCTGCATAGTTCATGCCAAGAACCACGGCTGAGTCAATTCACCGCACACGCAGCACAAGCTGTCGCGCTTACATTTTGCTTACACGAAGGAGCGCAGAGAGCCGTGTAAGCGCCCCTAGTTGGCGCCTACCGGCTATACACATTTGAATATACGAAGAAAAACTGGAGCGGGCGAGGCGATTCGAACGCCCGACCCCAACCTTGGCAAGGTTGTGCTCTACCCCTGAGCTACGCCCGCTCACTGACGCTCTGCAGAATCGGAAAAAGTCATCCGGCCCTGCTGGGGAGGCGGGCAATTAACAGCGGCGCGCGCAGCCTGCAAGCCCAAAGTTGCAGCAAATTTGCCTTGATCGTCTGCCAGACACACGCCAGCACGCGCATTCGGCAAACGCGCGCTTCAAATCGCGCGAATACGCCCCACATGGGGCCCAGGTTATTTCACGGACACGCAACAGGAGCATTCCTTTGGCCAGCATGGGTCTGAATATAGAAGAGCAAAAGGCCGTCGAGCGATTCCGCAAGGACGTCGTCGATCCATCGCAGACGAAACTCGTCATTCTGGATTTCTGGGCAGAGTGGTGCGGCCCGTGCAAGGCGCTTGCCCCGATGCTGGAAAAGGTCGCGGCGGAATACGCGGATAAAGGCGTGTTGCTTGCCAAGCTGAATGTCGATGAGGAACAGTTCATCGCTGGGCAATTCCAGGTCAAATCGATCCCCACCGTCTATGCGATGTTTCAGGGCCAGCCGGTCGCCGATTTGACCAGTGCGCGCACTGAATCGCAATTGAAACAGACGCTCGATCAACTGCTGGTGCAATTGCCTATTCAGGCCGGTGATGGAGAGGCGGGCGCACCGCAAGGGCCATCGGCGGAAGAAATCGAACAGGCGGTCAAAATGGCCGAAGATTCGCTTTCCGAAGGGGACGCGGAGCGTGCCGCAGGGATTTTTGCGCAGGTGACAGAATTTGCCCGCGACAATGGCCCTGCCCATGCCGGCCTTGTTCGCGCGTTGGTTCAATTGGGTCAGGTCGAAGAGGCCGAGCAGGTCATGGCCGCGATCGAAGCTGATCCTGCGCTTTCACAGGACCCTTCTATTGCCGCTGCGAAAAGCGCGCTGGAACTTGCCGGAACGCAGGTTGATGACGGTGAACTGGCGGCGCTGAAAACCGCTGCCGAAGCGGACGGCGCCGATATGGACGCAAAAATGGCTTATGCCGAGGCTGCTTTCGCTGCGGGTCAGCGCGATGCCGCCGCCGATATTCTGCTATCAATGGTTGAGCAGGACCGCGAGTGGAACGACGGTGCAGCACGGGCCAAGCTGGTCCAGATTTTCGAGGCAGTCGGCCTTGAAGACGAATGGGTGGTCGCAACGCGCCGCCGCCTTTCCAAAATCTTGTTCGGATAAAGCGATTGAGCACACGGCTTTCCATCTTCCCCCTTCCCGGCGCAGTCCTCTTCCCCGGACTGCAGCTGCCCCTGCACATATTCGAGCCGCGCTATCGCTCGCTAATCGGGGATTCTCTGGTCCGTGACCGCAAGATAGCCATGATCCAGCCTCAGGAAGCCATCGAAGGGTCGCCGCTGTTCAGCGTCGGCTGCGTTGGCCACATTGGCGAGATCGAGGCGATGGACGATGGCCGCTACAACCTCATCCTCGAGGGCAAGAGCCGGTTCAGGCTGATCCGCGAGCTGGATGTCGCAACGCCGTTTCGTCAGGTCGAAGGTGAAATGATCGATGACGATGAAAACGAAACGCTAAGTTACGCGCAGCGCGGCGGGTTCGAGATCGAGGCGCGGAAGTTTGCCGACAGGCAGGGCTATTCGGTTGATTGGGATTCGGTCGAGCGGCTTGATGATCAATCGCTGATTAACGGAGTGTCGCAAATCGCTCCGTTTGATTCCGCGTCGAAACAGGCCCTGCTTGAGGCTGAAAACCTTTCGGCGCGGTGCGAATTGCTGGTGCAACTGATGCAGTTTTTTGGCCGCAGGGATGGCGGCGAAGAGATCATGACGCTGCAATAGGACGCCGCACGCCAACAGACGCGTGATCGGCGCGCTTTACACCGATTAAACCGCGAAGCTGCCGCGCAGGCCGTCAATCACATATTGGGCGGCAAGCGCCGCCAGCAACACGCCCAGCAGCCGCGTGATGACCGCCTCCACCTTATCGCCAAGCAAACGGATGAGCGGACCCGCGGCAACCAGAGCGGCGGCCGTCAGGATCAGCACGGCGGCAAGGGCTGCGAACACTTCAAGCGTCTGTTCGACACCGTCAGCCTCATTCATCAACAGCATGATCGCTGCGATTGCGCCCGGCCCCGCCAGCATCGGCATAGCCATGGGGAACACGGACACGTCCTCAACCTCCGACGCGGTCACTTTTTCAGCGCGTTCTGTGCGGCGCTGGGTGCGTTTTTCGAAGACCATTTCAAAAGCGATGAAAAACAGCATCAATCCGCCCGCAATGCGGAAACTGTCGAGCTCGATATGCAGCGCGCCGAGCAGGTCTTCGCCGAAAAACGCGAAAATCGTCAGGATAACCGCCGCAATGCCCGTCGCCCGAAGCGCCATGTTGCGGGCCTGTGCGCGGGTCGCATCCTTGGTCAGCCCAGCATAAATCGGAGCGCAGCCCGGCGGGTCAATCACCACGAACAGGGTGATGAAGGCAGAGATGAAGAGTTCGGTCAGGACCATCGGGCCAGCCTATGCGTTTAGAGGGGCGGTTGTGAAGCGCCGCCCATCATCATCCTTCGGCTGGAGATGCAAGCAATTCTTCGATCGCGGTCACCCATTGGCCATTATAGTAATATTCCGCAGCAACGTATTTCGTGCCATCGGCGCGGTGTTCCCAGCGCCATCGCAGCGTTCCATCGCGCGATAGCTGCGCTAGTCCGGATATGTCCTCGCCAATGGAGAGCGGCGGTGGCGGCGGTATGGTTTCCCCGCCGCGCGGACATGTTGCCACTAGACCTTCAACAGAATCGATCGCGGTCACGACGATATCGCCGTCTTCGAATTCTTTGCGCGGAGGCGGCTGTGGATCGTCGCGGCCGGCCACATCGTAAATCCATTTGTATTCGCCGTCTTGCTGACGCACCCAAGCCGTCACGTAATTGCCGACGAATCCCTCGGTATCGACAAATCGCCCCTGGCTCAGGGCGATTTGCCCGTCGCAGCTCATCACGACCGCGCTCGGCGACCATTCGTTTGCCTGCTGGGGGTCAGGTAATCCCGCAAACAAAGCGGGCGCGGAAACAGGGCCGTTCCTACCGTGAAGCTGCGCGCCGGCGGCGGCAAAGTCCACTGCAGCGGTGTATTGCCCCTGTTCCTGCGCGGCACGGGCATAAGCGATCTCTGTCTTGACAATGGTGCTGGGCTGCGCAGCGCCCGGCGCGGATTGAAGCGCGCGCGCAATCACCCTGTCCGATGGACCGCGCGGCTGCGAACCGGCGCAGGCCGACAACGCCAATGCCAGTGTTCCGGCTGTCAGAGCGAGGGGGATTTTTGTCATGGAGCCTCCGCAAGCGATATCTGTTCGGCGGGATGCCCGCGCGCAGGTTTACCCTGCCTGACTATCGAAATAGATCAAAGGTCTTCCGGGACATCCAGTCCGGCATTGCGGTGCGCGGCGACCAGTGTGTTGCGCAGCAGCACGGCAATCGTCATTGGGCCTACGCCGCCGGGGACAGGCGTGATCGCGGCTGCGACCTCGCTCGCCTCGTCAAAGGCAACATCACCCACCAGCTTGCCCTTATCTTTGCCAGGCTCGGGCGGAAGGCGGTTGATGCCGACATCGATGACGGTCGCGCCGTCTTTCAGCCAATCCTTGCGGATCATTTCAGGGCGTCCGACCGCGGCGACCACGATGTCCGCGCGGCGCACAACGCCAGCCAGATATTTCGTCCGGCTATGCGCGATGGTGACGGTCGCGTTTGCATCAAGCAGCAATTGCGCCATCGGTTTGCCGACAATGTTCGACCGGCCAATCACAACCGCCTCCAGACCTGAAAGATCGCCCAGCCTGTCCGTCAGCAGCATCATGCAGCCGAGCGGAGTGCATGGGACAAAGCCGCTTTGTCCGACGCTGAGCCGGCCTGCATTGATAACGTGGAAGCCGTCCACATCCTTATCTGGGCTGATCGCGGCGATGATGCTTTGTTCATCGAGGTGATCTGGCAGCGGCAACTGGACGAGTATGCCATCGACGCTTTCATCGTTGTTCAGCCGCTCAACCAGAGCGAGCAGCGCCGCCGACGTGGTATCGGCTGGCATACGGTGTTCGAAACTGGCCATATTGGCCGCCAGCGTCGCCTTGCCTTTTGCGCCGACATAAACCTGGCTTGCGGCGTCTTCGCCCACCAGAACCACAGCCAGTCCCGCGCGGCGGCCAGCGGCTTCGGCAAAACGCGCGGCATACTCGCCCACACGCTCCCGCAATCGGGCTGCGAACGCCTTTCCGTCGATCCGCGTTGCGCTCATCAGTATGCGACCGATCGGATCACGGCTGCGAGAACAATTTCGAGAACCTGCAAAAGAATAATCAGCACCAGCGGCGAAAAATCGATTGCGCCCGTATTCGGCATCAGGTTGCGGATTGGTCTGAGCAAGGGGTCGAGCAGGCGATTGATCGCCTCGTAAACCTGCATCAAAAACTGGTTCGAGGTGTTGACCACATTGAATGCGAACAGCAGTCCGATCACGAACTGGACGATGATCAGCATGATCAGCGCGCTGGTTATGAGGCCGATGATTTGTTGAACTGCAATCAGTCCTGACATTGATGATTTCCTGTCTTTTAAACTCTGACGCCAACAGTCCCTGAGAGGCGTGTTATAGATGTAATACGCTTAAATCCAGTATCAAGCCAATATCGCGGCGATCACGCGCGCACCAGAGTGCCTGCGCCGCGGGCTGTGAAGAATTCCAGCAGCATGGCGTGCGGCACCCGCCCGTCCAGCACAACTGCCGCTTCGCAGCCCGATTCCACCGCCGAGACGCACGTCTCTAGCTTTGGCACCATGCCGCCCTTGATCACACCTTCGTCGCGCAATTTGGCAATGTCGGCAGGGCTCAGATCGCTCAGCAATTTGCCGTCCGCATCCAGCACGCCTGCGACATCTGTCAGCAGGAACAACCGCGCCGCGCCCAGCGCTGCGGCAATTGCGCCTGCCATGGTGTCGGCGTTGATGTTATAGGTTGATCCGTCTTCGCCGCCCGCAATCGGCGCGATAACCGGGATCATGCCCGCCGCGACCGCCGTATCGATGACGCTGGTGTCCACTTTTGCCGGTTCACCGACAAAGCCGAGGTCGATGACGCTTTCGATCAGGCTTTCGGGATCGCGCGTCGTCCTCTCGACCTTGCGCGCGGTCACCAGTCCGCCATCTTTCCCGGAGATGCCGATGGCTTTGCCGCCGGCATTGGAAAGCCAGCCGACCAGCTCTTTATTGATCGCGCCTGACAGGACCATTTCGGCAACCTTGGCGGTGGCTTCGTCCGTGACCCGCAGCCCATCGACAAAGGTGCTTTCCACGCCCAGCCGCGACAGCATTTCACCGATTTGCGGCCCGCCGCCGTGAACGACGACAGGGTTGATGCCGACCGCTTTCAGCAATACGATATCTTCGGCAAAATCACGCGCTGCCTGCGGTTCGCCCATCGCGTGACCGCCATATTTCACCACGAAAGTGCGCCCGGCATAACGCTGAAAATAAGGCAGCGCCTCGATCAGCGTTTCTGCTTTGGATAACCCCTGCGCCTGCGCTGAAGATTCCGCATCGCTCGTCATTCTCGAAATCCCTTTATCGATCCGTGATGCTGCCCGGTGGCCGCCGTGAAGGGGCCGGTTGCCGCGCCTAGCCGCTTAAGACAGCGACTGCAAAGGCGAAGCACCAGGGCGGCCTGTAACCAATTGCCCAATTTCGCCGAAACAATTGATGATGGCACCGCTTAAGGTTTGCCTGAAAACTTTTGAAGAGGAGGAATATATGACCACTACACGTATCATGGGTTCGATTACCTTAGCCGCAGCAGCGAGCCTTGCCGCGGCCTGTTCGGGCGGCGCGGATGCCCCCGCCACCACCGAAGCCGAAGCTCTCGCAGCGGCAGGCGGCGGGGAGAAAGAGAAATGCTACGGCGTGTCGAAGGCCGGCATGAATGATTGTGCAGCCGGACCGGGCACAAGCTGCGCGGGAACCAGCGTCGTCGATTATCAGGGCAATGCATGGACGTATGTTGACGCGGGCACCTGTCTTCAGATCGAAACGCCTGCTGGCACCGGATCGCTTGAGCCGATCAACGCCTGATCGGGCACGGCAGACGGAATAAGGCCGCAGGGGTTCATCCCTCGCGGCCTTTTTCGTGGCCAAGCCAGCCGGGTGAAACGCGGCTCGAACCGTTCAGGCCTGGCGCAGTTGCTGCTAAGCCTTCGCGCGATGCCAAAACGCCGCCTCCGCCTGGTGCGACCTAACCGTCCATCGCGACCCGAATCGCGGTGGCCCGCTGCGCGCGTGCCGGTGCTGCTACTGCTGGGCCTTGCAGCGTGGTGGGTCTTCGACAAAACGCACATTCAGGAACGCGGCTGGGTGCAGGCGAATTTCGATTTCGCACTTTGCGGGCAGCCTTGGGGCGGTGCGGCGGGCTGCGTTGTTGATGGTGACACCGTGGTAATCGGCAACGGACCGGGCAGGCGGCGCATCCGCCTGACCGGCTTCGACACGCCGGAACTGAACGGCCAGTGCGAGGCCGAAAAGGCTAAGGCCATGCGGGCACGCTCGGCCCTGCATCGCTGGCTCGCGCGCGGTTCATTTGAATGGAGCGGAGATACCGATCCGCCCTATGACAAATATGGCCGTGAATTGCGCCGCGTCAGGCGCGTGGATGCCGGCGGGAAGCGCGAATATCTGGAAGATCACATGACGCAGCGCGGCCTCGCGCAAGGCGATGGCTGGGGCGGCATGTATATCGACTGGTGCGACTGATATGGGTCCGCGCGCGCGCCTCCTTTCGCATTAGAGGCTTGTCCAATCGCCGCTTTTGCATAGACTGCACAGACACTGTCAGCGGCCAAAGGGGATCAGCCATGACCAGCCAACCTGTGAAAAGCGGATTTCAATTCAATAATCCGGCGATAATCAGCCTGCTTTATCTCGGCAGTTTCCTGACCGGGTTCAGCGGTTTGGTGGGCATCGTGCTTGCGCATATCTGGCAGGGCGAAGACAAGGAAGAATGGGCCGCGTCGCATTACACATACCTGATCCGCACCTTCTGGATCGGACTGGTTGGAAGCCTTATTAGTTTCATTTTGATGTTAGTGTTTATCGGCTTCCTCACGATGCTGGCCGTCGGCATGTGGTTCGGGGTGCGGAGTGTCCTCTCGCTTGTCAAAGCGCAGCGCTGCGAGCCGATGGCTGACCCGCAAACGCTGCTCTTTTAAATAGCGCCGCCGCGGCGGATTACCCTGCGGCGAACCCCGCATTGATCTCTTCGGCCAGCGATGCAAAATTGGAATGGCCGGTCTGCGGCGCGACCTGCTCAGCCCACATCGCATCGATTGCGTCCGCGAGCGCATCAGGCAGCGCCTCTGCCTTGCTGCCGGTTTTCTGCACCTTGGTGGAATCGCTTGCCGCCGGAATGCCGCATTTCTCTTCGAGCACTTTACAGACCATGCCATCGTCAAAGCGGTCTTTATGATCATGCATGAATTCGCGGGTCGTGCGCTCAATCACCAATGCCTCGCCCTGCGAGGTCAGCTCTATCCCGCACAAATGCGCCATCGCGCGGATCGCAGAAAGCCTGTTTTGCACCGCCCAGCGATAGGTCATGACGAGGCTATCTGGTTCATTGCGCCGTGAATACCAGCTGAGCAGGTGGGTAAAGTAATCGCATCCGCCGGGTCCGCCGCTCAGCCATAACGGCATGAACTCCTCCATCGAAACCGCACCGTCCTCCAGGTGCCAACCATTGATGAACCGGTAGAAAGAAACATACGTCTCCTTCGGATCGCGCAGGCTTACAATATATCGCATACCCTCGGGCAGCCGCTCGTATTCGCGGTGCGATTTGAAGCCGCGCGGTGCGGCTGGCTGGGATGCGGTCATGTCGAAATCGAGCAGTATTGCCATATCGTCCCATGGGACAACGCGGCATATGTCGTCGAAATCCATGTCGCCGCCTGATGCCGCAGTGCGCACCTGGTGGAACATTTGCTGCATCAACGTGGTGCCGCTTTTCGCCCAGCTGGTGATGAAAGTATCGCCTGCTTGCGGAGCGTATGGGCGGTGATTTGGTCTATCGCCCTGCATGGCGATACCCATGATTTCGCCGAACCCTTCAATACTGCGTGCCTGTCCGATTTTCGCGCCGGTCATGTCTCATTACCCCTCACCTGATCGCGCCCCGGCAACCGGTGTATAGGATGCAGGGGTTAGGGCAAGCTCGGCGACCTTTCGCAAAGCTGCGCTGGTCATGCGAATAGGCAAGAGAGTAATTGGCAGGTAGAGCGGAGCCATGAAACGCAATGCTACCGCTCCGCTGATCCTCGCCACCGCCTTCGTTCAAGCGAGCTGCGCCGAACCTGCGCCAAGCCGCGATGAAACGGCGGAATCCTCGTCCGCTGGCTCGGCAAGTGAGCAAGACGCATTTTTCAGCGCGCTTTCAAGCCACTGCGGCAATGCGTATTCAGGCCAACTGGTCAGCGATGATCCCGTCGACGCCGATTTCGCGAGTGCCGAGATGGTCATGCATGTGCGCGAATGTTCACCCGACGCCATATCTGTCCCCTTCCATGTCAAAACCGCCGAAGGCTGGGACCGGTCGCGCACCTGGGTGCTGAGCCGCACCGAAAGCGGGCTGCGCCTCAAACATGATCACCGTCACGAAGACGGCACGAGCGATGCGGTTACGATGTATGGCGGAGATACGGCGGATGCGGGCACATCCCAGTCGCAGGATTTCCCGATCGACCAAGAAAGCATCGACCTGTTCCAGCGCGAGGGGCTCACGGCGTCGCTTACGAATGTCTGGACGGTTGAGATTGATCCGGCCGGAACCGACGATGCCGCATTTGCCTATCAGCTCAGGCGTACGGTGGATGGCGGCGCCCCGGAAGAACGATTTTTCCGCGCAGAGTTCGACCTGACCGATCCTGTCATTGCACCGCCGCCTGCATGGGGCCACGACTGAACACGCGCACGCAAGGCAGTCCTTTTGAAACTGGTGGGAGCAGCGCATCGCCTCGTGCACCGCCCCCATAGATGTCCGCGCGTGCCCCGGCTGCTCTCCCAAACACGGGGGGCTCCGCGCGGACGGGCGGCCTTCATGCCGGTGGGCGTCAGGCCGCGTAAAGCATTGATAGGCGGTTGCGCCCGTTAGGCATGGGCAGGCGCCCCGACCATGGCGCAGTCAGCGCGCTCTATGATCAGGGTGATTTCATCCAGCATGGCAAGGCGCTGTTTCTTTAATCGCTCGACGTGGAAATCGCTGCACCGTTCAACCTCGGTTTCAAACCGGTGAATAGCGCGGTTAAGCGCGTGATATCGCCCCGCCAGGCGGTTGAAATGGGCATCGCCCAGCTTCAGCCGCCGCACCACCGCTGTGTCATGCGGAAATTCGTCATGCAGTTCGTGGGGGGTGTGGGCCGACATCGCGCTTTTCTCCGATTGGTTTCGGAGCCTGAATAGAGCTTACGATTACCGCATGTCTTTGATTTGGGTCAAACCACCGGGCTTGTCGGTATCGCCGCTTTAGAAAAGCACCGCAAACACGCACAATCCGCCCAGTAGGCCAAGCACGCATCCACCGATTGCTTCCAGAACGACCATCATATTTCCTTTATCTCGTTAACTAGGGGCCTTATCTGTCCCATCCGTTACCAAAACCTTAGGAAACCAAGGGAAATTACGTGTCTGGTAAGGCTATGTTGACCCTGCCGATTGGCCTTGCGTTAACACTTCGGCGTATGGCGGGTTAATACGTTAAGGCAGTTCTTACTATGCACCCGTAGGACCCGTGATGACCGTTCAGTCTTCGATGGGGACGGTCGGCTCTGCGCCCGATCCGCGCTCTTCTGGCATCGCACCTTCGGCGGAGGCTTCGGGCACAGCAGTCTCGGGGGATGCCTCGCCCTGTTTCTCGGGGATTCCGACAGCAGCAGCGTCCGCATCGGTGACGGTGGCTTCATCAAGCGGCGTTTCGGCGACCTCGTCAGGCTCAGTCGTGCAGGCGGCGAGAGAAAGGCTGGTTGCAGCGATTGCGGTCAGCAGGATGGGCGCGGATTTGGATGGGTGGCGCATAAGAATGTCTCTTTATGAATGTTGGTCTGATTGGGCGGAGGCGCGGCCGAATGCGCGGGATCAGTCGCCGGGCTGTGCTTCGCGGTCGGGATCGGCGTCTTCGGTGTAGACGATGTTGCCCTCTGCTTCGTTGAGGTCGGCGGTCGTGCCGGTTTCCCCTTCGGGCGCGGCCGCTTCTACGCCGGGCACCGCTTCTGAAATTTCCGCGCCGGTCAGATCGGCACCGTCGGCAGGCGCTTCGATCCCGGCTTCGGGCGCAGCCGCACCCTCTTCCGTTTCGGCAGTGCAAGCGGCCAGAGTGAAGCTGGCGGCGGTGACGGCGGTCATCATGGTGACGATGGGCTTGAATGTGGTGCGCATTAAATTGATCCTTGGAAATCTGTCTGGTTGATTAACCAATGCAAATGGGGGCCTGCCTGTTCCGAAAAGAAGTGGGCGGCATCAGTCAGCCCCCTTCACCGCCAAGATCCCGACCCTGGTCGATTCAGGCCGTTCCGGCCCGCGCGGCTGAAACAGTCGCGGTGATTTCATCGAGCAGTGCCCGGAGCTGTTTCTTCAGCGCCTCGGTCCGATGAACGCTGGCCGCTTCGGTTTCAACCTCGGTCCGGTGCGCTTGGCGGTTCGATTACAGCGGTCGTGCTTCAGTATTTCGGTGAGTTTATAGGCCGTTTGCCGAGACCTACCGGGGCCCTCCCGCTTTTGAATGTGATGTCAGTTTAGCGCAGCGTGCAGGCACGCCTTTGATATGGGTCAAATCTGCGCGGTAAGTTTCGGTGCTATAATGTGAATATGGAAAGTGACCCGGCAGCAGCGCCGATATCCCCCCGCCCAGCTTTGGTGCACGCTAGCATCACGTATTGGGCGGTCATTTTCAGCCTCGGCTTTATACTGGGCACGGCGCGGACGGTTTGGGGCGGCGACGCTGTGGGTGAAAGCACATTCATCCTGATTGAAATCCCGATCATTCTGGCAGCAAGCTGGATCGCGGCACGGCGAGTGATGCGGCGTATGAAGATAGACAACGCATGCTCAGCTCTGGCGATGGGCGCTCTTGCCTTTGCGCTGCTGATGGCATCGGAAATGGCGCTAGCTGCATTGCTGGCCCATGATGCGGGGCGATCAGAGGCAGTGCGCTCATGGCTTGCCTCACTGATTGCGCCGCCAGGTTTGTACGGGTTTCTCGGGCAGATCGCGTTTGGACTGATACCCCGGCTCGCGGCGAGGGGCCGGTAAAAGCCTTACGCGTTCGCTTTTTCGTGCGCGGCGAGCATATTTTGCAGCACGGCCACGCGCGCGCGCTCTTCGGGAAAAGCCTTGTCCGGATGCGCTTCAAGCTTGTCGAGCAGGTTTCGCAGTTCCTTCTTGCGGTCGGCGATAGTGGTTTCTTGCATGGAGTGGCTCCTTTCTGTTTGGAGCCGCAGCTTAGCACAACATCGGCGGACGAACGGACAATTACATTCCATTACCCGCACGGATCGCTGACGCTTGCGTCAGAATGACACCGGGCAGGCGAATGAAACGAGGTCGGGGGAAAGCATCGCGGCTCTCCCCCAAACACGGTGATTATTCAAATTTGAATTTGTCGTCTGTTGATCGCCTTAAGCAAGGCGATCAATGCAAATTACTCCGCCGCTTCGACAGCTCCGAACATATCCGGGCCTTCATCCGCCGCTTCGTCTTCGTTGACGGCTTTGGCCTTCTGGCGCTTGTCGAAGCTGGACCATACGGTGTTCCAGTCGCCGGTGGTGGCACCTTTGGAATATTCGGTGGCGCGCGCTTCGAAGAAGTTGGCGTGCTCCACACCGTTCAGCAGCGGGCTGAGCCATGGCAGCGGGTGCTCTTCGATCAGGTAGATCGGCTGCAATTTCAGCTGCTTGAGCCGCCAGTCGGCGATGTAGCGGATGTATTTCTTGATATCGGTCGGGGTCATCCCTTCAACCGGGCCCATTTCGAATGCGAGGTCGATGAAAGCATCTTCGAGACGGACGGTTTTCTGGCAGATATCGATGATGTCTTCCTTCACCGCCTTGGTGAGGCACTGGCGCTCCTCGCAGAAGGTGTGGAACATCTTGATGATGCCTTCGCAGTGCAGCGTTTCATCGCGGACCGACCACGATACGATCTGGCCCATGCCCTTCATCTTATTGAAGCGCGGGAAGTTCATCAGCATCGCAAAACTGGCGAACAGCTGCAGCCCTTCGGTAAAGCCGCCGAACATGGCGAGCGTGCGGGCGATATCCTCGTCCGTTTCGACGTTGAACTGGTGCATGTAGCTATGCTTGTCCGCCATCTCCTCATATTCGAGGAAGGCGCTGTATTCGCTTTCAGGCATCCCGATTGTGTCGAGCAGGTGGCTGTAGGCGGCGATATGCACGGTCTCCATATTGGAGAACGCGGCGAGCATCATCTTGATCTCGGTCGGTTTGAAGATCCGGCCATATTGTTCGTGATAGCAGTTCTGCACCTCGACATCGGCCTGGGTGAAGAACCGGAAGATCTGGGTGAGCAAATTGCGCTCATGCTCGGTGATTTTCTGCGCCCAATCGCGGCAGTCCTCTCCCAAAGGCACCTCTTCGGGCATCCAGTGGATTTGCTGCTGGCGTTTCCAGAAGTCGTAAGCCCACGGATATTCGAACGGCTTGTAGGTGGAGCGGGCTTCGAGCAACGACATGTTGTGTTTCCTTCGGTTCGTATTCGCTTACCCATATAGGGAAACAGAGCTACGAAACGAAGGCAACCACGTAGGTTTATGCGGGGATAAACCGTGTAAAATTTGAGTCGAACCGAGTCGGGTCAGGAGGCGAAGTGCGGGGCCGTGCGCGCTATGCAAGTGCGGTGATTGCACGGTGCGCAAACGCCGGTGTTTCTCACCCTTGCATGAACAATACGACGAGCCACAAAATCGGCAGGAAAGCGAGCACTACAGGGATGTGGATGCGCGCGGCATTGGCGGTGTGGCCGGTCTGGGCCGTGCGCAATTTGCGGATCGCGGCAATCAGAAACACGAGCGCCAGTGCGGTGCCAGCGATCCCGATCCAGGTGATTGGCGTCATGATGTCATCTTTCTTAATCGCAATCTCCGGGCCGGAATGCGGCCCAGTCAGCGAATGATGACACAATTATTGCCCGCGCGCGAGTGGGCCGCGCCCGCATTTTGGCGCGCCATCAGCGAAAACACGATATGCGTTCAGCAGAAACGGTGCGGCTTTGCCTTTGATAACTGGTCAAGCGTGTCCGCCTGCGCGGTGCCGGGTGTGCCGGGCTCTTCGCCGTTTTCGAACGCGTCGATTTGCGGCTGCGTAAACGGCGCGGCGAATGTCACGCCAACTTCGCCATTTTCACTCCAACGGACATTGGCGCGGTGGGGACCGGATGCGCCGATATACACTTGCAACGGAGTGCCCGGGATGAGCGCCTTTCCCGGTGCGGCAAAGCGGCAACCGCCCACCGATAGCTCACTCAAGGTGACATCGACGAGCTGGCCTGCGCCGGTGTAAAAGCGTCCGGGCAAGCTGATCGTTTTGCGCGAAGTCTGACGTGTCTGCATAACGCGCATGCGCTACAGCGATAGGCTTAAGTCTGCGTAAACGCGCAGCCACGTGCACGCCGAGGCGACCAAGAAAAACCCCGCGAAGCGCTTTGCCTCGCGGGGTTTTGCAAGATTGGAAAAACGTCACACGCTTACTGGCAGCTGAGGCATTCCTCGTAATCGGTCTGCTGTTCGCCAAGTTCGGCTTTCAGTGCGATTTCGGGCGCGTCTTTCGTGTTGTCAGCCTCGACGCCGCCGGCAAAGCCTGCGCGCTGCACCGATTTGGAGCGGAGGTAATAAAGCGATTTGATGCCTTTTTCCCACGCCTGGAAGTGCAGCATCATCAGGTCCCACTTGTCGACATCCGCCGGGATGAACAGGTTCAGCGACTGCGCCTGATCGATGTAGGGCGAACGGTCGGCGGCGAATTCGAGCAGCCAACGCTGGTCGATTTCAAAGCTGGTCTTGAAGCTCGCTTTTTCTTCCGCAGTCAGGAAGTCGAGGTGCTGGACGCTGCCGCCCTGCTCCAGGATCGAATTCCAGATGTTGTTTGAATTCTTCGATTTTTTATCGAGCACCTTTTCCAGATACGGGTTCTTCACGATGAAGCTGCCCGACAGGGTTTTGTGGGTGTAGATATTCGCCGGGATCGGCTCGATGCAGGCAGACGTACCGCCGCAAATGATGCTGATCGACGCCGTTGGTGCGATCGCCATCTTGCAACTGAACCGCTCCATCGCGCCCATATCGGCGGCGTCGGGGCACGGCCCGCGTTCCTGCGCCAGCAACATGCTCGCCTCGGACGCCTTGGCCTGAATATGCTTGAACATTTTGAGGTTCAGCGCCTTCGCCATCGCAGTTTCGAAGCCCAGCCCTTTTTGCTGAAGGAAGGAATGGAACCCCATGACGCCGAGGCCGACCGAACGTTCACGCTCTGCGGAGTACTTTGCGCGGGCCATCTCGTCCGGCGCGCGGTCGATATAATCCTGTAGAACGTTGTCGAGGAAACGCATTACGTCCTCGATGAATTGCTTGTCGCCGTTCCACTCATCCCACTTTTCGAGGTTGAGCGAGGATAGGCAGCATACCGCCGTACGGTCATTGCCAAGGTGATCGATACCCGTCGGCAGGGTAATTTCGCTGCAAAGGTTCGAGGTTGAAACCTTGAGGCCCAGGTCGCGGTGATGCTTTGGCATCATGCGGTTCACCGTGTCGTTGAACACGATGTATGGCTCACCAGTGGCAAGGCGGGTTTCGACCAGTTTCTGGAACAGCGAACGCGCATCCACTGTGCCGCGCACTTCGCCGGTCTTTGGTGATTTCAAATCAAACTCGGCGCCATCGCGCACGGCTTCCATGAAATCGTCGGTCAGCAGCACGCCGTGGTGCAGGTTCAACGCCTTGCGGTTAAAATCACCCGATGGTTTGCGGATTTCAAGGAATTCCTCGATTTCAGGGTGCGACACATCGAGATAACACGCCGCCGACCCGCGCCGCAGAGAGCCTTGCGAGATCGCCAGCGTCAGGCTGTCCATGACGCGCACGAACGGGATGATGCCGCTGGTCTTGCCGTTAAGGCCGACCGGTTCGCCAATGCCGCGCACATTGCCCCAATATGTGCCGATCCCGCCGCCCTTCGACGCGAGCCACACGTTCTCGTTCCAGGTGTCCACAATCCCGTTCAAGCTGTCGGACACGCTGTTGAGATAGCAGCTGATCGGCAGGCCGCGCGCGGTGCCGCCATTGGAAAGCACCGGGGTAGCCGGCATGAACCACAGGTTCGAGATGTAATCGTACAAGCGCTGCGCGTGTTCCTGATCGTCGGCATAGGCATCGGCCACGCGCGCAAACAGATCCTGGTATGTCTCACCCGGCAGCAGGTAACGATCGGTGAGCGTTTCCTTGCCGAATTCGGTCAGGTTCGCGTCTCGCGATGCGTCGGTCGTGATCGTGAAGCGGCGGTCATTGACCTTTTTGCTGTCGGTGTCGCCAGCGGCCTTGGCCACTGCGCCCATCGCGCCAGCAAGCGCCTCGCCCGCTTTTTGTGCGACCAGCTCTTCGCTGCCTTTGTCGCTCGTTTTCATGCTCACCGCTTTCGTTGCCGGGGGTGTTGTTCTCGTGGGGGCGCTATCGCTGGCCGCACCGGTATCAGTGTCGGTCAGCAGGTCGCCTGAAGTTTCGTTTGGCACGCCATCACTCGCTTTAAATTCCATCGTAGCCCCGCTCGGTTCGCGAATCGGGGTGCGACGCCCTTCTAGCGAAGAAAGTCCCATGTTCCGATTCTGTTCTCTACCAGACAATCCTCAGGATATCCCCGGTAAAGCCACAGCTTGTCCCGAAACTTATACCCCGATGTGCCCCCTGCCGGTGCCGCACAACCTGAAAGGGAGACTCCGATCCCCTGCGCAAAAGCCCCGATTGCCTATATGGGGCTCAAGCGCTGCGATCACTAGGTCTTGTGGGTGTGCAGCCCCGAACAACCACTAAATACTGAATCATGCGCTGCCAGCGCGCAAGAGGGTAAATGCCGATTAAGGGAAACTGCGCGGCCAAATCGCCGGTGTATTATCCGCCTGCAACGCCGCGACGCGCCGGTTTTCCTAGGCTTGTCAGACGCGCAAGCCCAAAAACGAATCTGCGAAAAAATTTTGGCGTGCAAAAGGATGTGCGCGGGCTTGTGAATCAATCGAATCCAGATGCGCAACAATCGAATCCGTAGCGCCCCCTCGGGGCGCCTCCGCTAGCCTGCGATCACAGCCGCGCAGGACGCTCCAATGCCGATTTGGCGCATCTGGTGCGATCTGCAGGCTCCGCTCTTCGCGATGCCGCTAATCGCGCCTCACACTATCAGGCGCTGGCCGCGCTGACCTCGGCATTCACAGATTTGGCATGGCCTACGATTTCCTGCGCGATCCGGTCCACCAGCTCAATCGGAAGATCGTGGCCCCAGCCGGGCATGGTGACCAGTTTCGCGCCAGAAATATGCGCAGCGGTGTCTTTCCCGCCCTCCAGCTTGACCAGCGGATCATCCTCTCCGTGCAGCACCAATGTTGGTGTAGTCACGGATTTAAGCCGCTCTCTGCGGTCGCCATCGTCTATGATCGCGGCCAGCTGGCGCGGCAGGCCGGCGGGATAAACGCTGCGGCGCACGGCTGTCTTCACCCGCTCGCGCCGGCGTTCAGGATCGGCAGGGAAGCCAGGACTGCCGATGCTTTGCTGAATATTGATGCCGTGCGCGATCAGGTCTTCTTCCTCCATCGACTTGATCGGGGCGATCAGCGCGTCCATCGCCTGTTTATCGGCAGTCGGCAGTTTCGGGTGGCCGGTGGTCGACATGATTGACGTCATCGACAGCAGTTTGTCCGCGTGATTGATCGCCATGAGCTGCGCGATCATTCCGCCCATCGACGCGCCGACGACATGCGCCCGGCCGATTTCCAGCGCATCAAGCAGCCCTGCGCCATCCGCCGCCATATCGGCCAGCGTATAGGGCACACGCGCAGGAAATCCGATCATCTTGCGCAGCACCTGTGTGCGGAGACCGGGCGCCTTCGCCCCTTCCATCTTCTGCGACAAACCGATGTCGCGATTGTCGTAACGGATAACGCGGAACCCGTGCCCGACGAGCGCCTCGACCAGTTCATCGGGCCACAGGATCATCTGCGCGCCAAGGCCCATCACCAGCAGGATCGGTTCATCGCCTGCATTTCCGTTGTCTTCGTAAAACAGCTCGACGCCGTTGGCGGTGGTGGTTGGCATTGCGTTCTCTCCGTAAAACTTCAGCAGAGACGAATGCCCTAAATTTGTCTGTGACCCAACCCCTTGGTCGTGAGGACCACCCATGTGCGCGGAAACACGCCGCACCCGGCCTGCCTACACGGGGTATCCGCGCGGGACTGGAGACAGGAGGATGCGGCGCGCCCGGCCCTTCTTTGCGAAGGCCAGCATTGGCGGCGGGTATTAACGGTTTCCAAGGGGCGGAACCGGTCAGCCGCCAAGCAGGATCACATTGGTTTCACCCTCTGCATAAGCAAACCGCTGGGCCGCGCGTTTCTGCTGCACCTGCTCTGCCAGCTTGCGATGCGCGGCGCGGTCATCGGCGAAGATTATGCTGGCGATAAAGCGGACATCCTTTGGCGCGGAAACCGGCACATCAGACAGCGAACGAAGGCGGGTGACAGCATAGGTCGCGGCTTTGCGCGCGGCCCAATTGCCTTTGCCTTTCAGCACTTCGACATTTTCGGCCCGGCCATCAGCGCCAAGGGTAAAGGCAACCTCGACGATGCCTTCATTGGGCACCATCGTCTGGCGAATTGGCGCATGGCCAAGGGCGCGGTTCAAATCTTTGGTGGTTTCGTCCTGCCACTTTTCCATGGCGGCGGCTGAGCGCACGACGATGGACGTTTGTTCCTTGGGTTCACCGGCAAAGGCAGGTGCGGCGAAAGTCAGGCTCGCAGTCGCAGCCAACGCGGCGGCGGACACGGTTTTGGACATGGTAATCATCAGATCATCCTCCTTAAAAGTTCGAAGACGATCGATCGCAAGGACCAGACGCGCCGAGCACCAGTCCCATTTACTCGTGCAGTGGCTCTGTCGGTCGATCAGACACGGCGGGCGGTTGTCGCAAGAGTTACCGTAAGGGCTGCCCGCCGCGTCCTTCATCAAAGTCGCAGAATGTTGGATTATTTCAAATATGTATCGTCCAGCGGCGGTTTATGTCGCCTAGCGGGGTATGGAGATCGATAAACTGCGTATTGCGCCTGCCGAGCGTCTTTGCCGCATCTGTGTGAAAGGCCCCGTCTAGCGCCAGGCAGGGCCGCCAATATCGAATCCGCGCTGTTCCAGCATGTCGAGCACGCCGCCGTCTTCGGCGAGCACCCTCAACGGCACAGCGGCCACCGTTACTCCGGTATCCGCAGCGGCGCTTTCAATGGCACCGACCCAGATGCCGCGCAATTCCTCGCCCAGTTGAGGATCAGCCCACGGCCAGCACCGGCCAAGCGCGATTTCTAGCGGGTTAGCCATGACCGCAGGCACATCGCGGGCGCGCCAGTCTTCCCCGCGCTGTATGATGACGTCGCTGCCCGCTTCGGTTGCGGCCATCGCGGCCTCGAGGCAGGGGATATGGCTTTCCGGCGGCGCTTCGGCGAGGTTGTCCAGCAGGTCTTCCCCGCGAAACCGTTCTGGCCGCGTGATCTGCACATCGGCGTTCTCCGCCGCCTCGCGCACGATGTCGGTCGCATCGTCGGTGGTATCGTCATCGAAATCGAGCCTGCGTGCGAGCAGGTCGAACGCCGTCATCAGCAGGCTGCGGCGATCATAATCCTGATCATACCGCTGTTCGAGCGCAGCGAGCCGAGCGCGCTGGGCTGCATCAAGGTAGTCGGCGGCGACCGTGTCATCGGGCAGTTTGGTGAAGCGGCCTCCGCGAAAAATCAGGCGGAACACGTCCCCTGGCGAAAACTTGGGCCGCGCGCGGATGATGACATTGTCCGCCTCGCCCACCGCCTCCTCCAACCGGTCCGGCTGCCACGGCGTCGCCTTGGGCACGTTGCGGATTTCTCCGACAAGGATGACGGTGCCGGTATCGGTGTGCACCGTCCAAAGCGGCGCACCGGACCGCTGCGCGGTGACGACGATCTGGTTCTGGGTGATTGGCGCAGTCTGGGCGCTCGCCAAAGATGGTACGATGGCGCAAGCCGCACTTAGAGAGATCACAAGAAGGTGTTTCAGCATTGCACCAGTCTAGCGTGCGCCGCATTGCGTGAAAATGTATGAAAGGTGGTGCCGGGTTCCAGTTGCCATTGCCAGATCGGCTACGAGCCGTGAACTCCGCAAGGGGATGGGACGATCGGGGCATTTCTTTTCCGAACCCCGGCGCCACCGAACTCCTGCACCGCCGAACCCCAGCACCGGCCACCTGTTTCTCCGCAGAATTCAGACAAGCACAGTGCTGGGGCCATTTCGCCTGAGTGCTCAGACGGAATGAAGAGCGGCAAGACCGCTTTTACGGATAGTGAATCAGGCTGCTCAGTAACCGAGCGCGATATATTTTTGCTTCTCGCCCGAAGAGGCGAAGCGGGCACGTTCCATCGATACTAGCCGTTCCATCAGACGGCCTTCGATCAATTTGTTGTCGGCAAAAATGATATTGGCCAGGAATTCGATATCTTGGGGATCAGATACCGGCACTTGATTCAGATCTCTCAACCGGCGGACCGCTCGAACAGCCACATGCCGTGCATACTGGTTGCCTTCATCGTTGTAGAACTGCAGATCTTTGGCCCTGCCATCAGGCCCCAGAGTGAAGGTTACCTGGACAATCGCGTTATCGGGCCGTCCGCGATAGGTATGGCCTGTCCGTTCAAGCACGCGGTTAAGTTGCCGCGCGGTTGCCTTTTGCCACTTTTCCATAGCGGGCTGTGACCGCACGACGATGTCATCGCTGTCGTCCGAAGCGACCGCATTTACCGGCATGGCAAGCAGCATTGCCGCGCCAAGAGCGCGGTATATCAGGGTGGATTTTTTCGTATTCGTAGTCATGGCGTCATCCTCTCGATTGAACGTTGGATGATCGGCCAGGAAAAGACCTTCGCAGTATATCTTCGCGACCCATTATCGTTAGCGAGGAGATTTCAGGTCGATCTCAGCAAAGCGCCTGCGGAACGCTTCGACGTATAAATTCCCACCTAATCACGGCAAAATAAAGGCAAGCGCTGCGCCGCCGGGCCGAGGTTAGGTTAAAGAGCTAAAACCATTCACTAAGTTTATATTGTGATTTTGAGGCAAGGTCATGTTTTACTTGTATGAATGCGCCAAATTTTACTGCGACTCCGAATGCGGTCTTGGCTTGGTTTGCTTTTGGCTATTTGCGTCCTTTCGCGGTTTACTTTCGCGCCAAACGGTTAACTCCTTGGCCGACGCACGATGTGTGCCATGGCTTTAAGGCACTAGCACCGTATCGCGCGCCACCTCATCCGTGTTGGGATAGTCGAGCGTGTAATGCAGACCGCGGCTTTCGTGCCGTTCGAGCGCGGATTGCACGATCAACTCTGCCGCCTGCAGGAGATTGCGCAGCTCGATGAGGTCGGTGGTGACGCGGAACGAACCGTAGTAATCTTCGACCTCGCGCGACAGCAGCTCAATCCGGTGCTTGGCACGCTCCAGCCGTTTGGTGGTGCGGACGATACCGACATAGTTCCACATGAAGCGGCGAATTTCGGTCCAGTTCTGTTTGATGACGACCTCTTCATCGGAATCGGTCACGCGGCTTTCATCCCACGGCAGGATCGCGGGTGGCTCTTCGAGACTGTCCCAGCGCGACAGGATGTCTTCCGCTGCCGCCTCGCCAAACACAAAGCATTCTAGCAGGCTGTTGGAGGCCAGCCGGTTCGCGCCGTGCAGGCCGCTTTCGGTGACTTCGCCTGCCGCCCACAGGCCGGGCAGGTCGGTTCTTGCGTTCAGATCCACCACCACTCCGCCGCAGGTATAATGCTGCGCCGGCACGACCGGGATCGGGCCGGTCGTCATGTCGATGCCCAGACCCGTCAGTTTTTCATGGATCGTCGGGAAGTGTTCTCGCACGAATTCAGCCGGCTGATGACTGATGTCGAGATGGACGAAATCAAGTCCGAACCGCTTAATCTGGTCGTCGATCGCGCGCGCCACAACATCGCGCGGGGCGAGCTCCATGCGCTCGGGATCGTAATCTGCCATGAACCGGTGGCCGGTTTCCGGGTGCAGCAAATGCCCGCCTTCCCCGCGCACAGCCTCTGTAATCAGGAAGTTTTTGACCTCCAGATTGTAAAGGCAGGTGGGGTGGAATTGCATCATCTCCATATTGGAGACACGCGCACCCGCCCGCCATGCCATGGCAATGCCGTCTCCCGTAGCGCCGCGCGGGGCAGTGGAAAATAGATAACAGCGGCCCGCCCCGCCAGCGGCCAGAATGGTCGCGCGGGCGATGTGGCGTTCGACCCGCCCGGTTTCCTCGTTCAGCGCGTAAACGCCCCAGACGCGGCCAGCGGCGGAAAACTTCTCGCGGTGGCGATCTGTTATGAAATCGATGCAGGTCCGCCCGGCCAGCATGGTAATGTTCTCGCTGGCCTCCGCCGCTTTCAACAGAGCGTCCTGAACCGCCCAGCCGGTGGCATCGTTCACATGCACAATCCGGCGGTGTGAATGCCCGCCCTCGCGCGTCAGGTGCAGCGCATCTTCATCGCGGTTAAACGGAACGCCCAGTTCGCATAGCCGATCAATCGCTTTAGGCGCGCCTTCGATGACGAATTCCACCGCTTCGATGTCGTTCAGACCCG
Organism: Erythrobacter sp. MTPC3; assembly: GCF_042854385.1. NCBI lineage: Bacteria > Pseudomonadati > Pseudomonadota > Alphaproteobacteria > Sphingomonadales > Erythrobacteraceae > Erythrobacter > Erythrobacter sp. MTPC3. The sequence goes on along the minus strand of NZ_BTGP01000007.1, from coordinate 189,381 downwards.
CGCCTGCCACCATCGTATCGCGCACATGGTTGTCGAATGTGTCGCCTGCATCCAGCACGGCGGCAATCCCGCCCTGCGCCCAAGCTGTCGATCCGCCGGTTAACAAGCCTTTCGCCAGAACCAGCACTCGTTTCGTCTCGGCAAGTTCCAATGCGGCGGTTAGCCCGGCGGCGCCGGAGCCGATAACGATCACGTCGTAGCTTTGCGGATTTTCGGTTTGTGCAGACATTGCAGAGCCATGGCGCGCAATTCGTCACGGGGCAAGAGCGCGATATCGCGCCGAAGCGAAGCAGCCAGCGGCGGCGACCGAAGGCGCTGCGTCAGCTTCCGGTGCCGGTAAGCTGGACGAATACGTCTTCCAGATCGGCTTCACGAGTCGTCACATCCTCGACCGTCAGGCCCTGGTCCTGAAGGATGCCCAGCACCTGGCCTGCGCTCATCTTGTCCTTGTCATAGGTCACTTCGAGCGCGCGGTCGTTCAGCTTTTCAACTTTGGCAAATGCTTCATGCGAGGGCGTTTGCGCGATGTCTGCATCGGTTTCGACCCGCACGATTTTTTCGCGCGCCATCTCGATCAGCTCCCGCGTCGGTTTATTCGCGATCAGCTTGCCGTGATTGATGATCGCGATACGATCACACAATTCCTCCGCCTCTTCCAGATAATGAGTGGTCAGCACCACTGTCACGCCTTCGCGGTTCATTTGCGTGACCAGCTCCCACAGCTGGCGGCGCAGCTCAACATCGACGCCGGCGGTGGGTTCATCCAGCACGAGGATCGGCGGAGAATGGACCATCGCCTTTGCTACCAGCAGGCGGCGTTTCATTCCGCCCGATAGCGTCCGGGCGTAAGCGTTGCGTTTATCCGCCAGACGCACTGCGGCGAGCAATTCCTCGCTACGCCGGTCGCGGGCGGGAATGCCGTAGAACCCGCCTTGGTTTTCCAGCACTTCATAAGGCGTGAAGAACGGATCGAATACGATTTCTTGCGGGACAATCCCGATAGCGCGGCTGGCGTTGCGCCGCTGCTGATCAATATCGAAACCCCAGATGTTCGCTGATCCGCCGGTTTTGTTCACCAGTCCGGCAAGGATATTGATCAGCGTCGATTTGCCCGCGCCATTCGGCCCTAGCAAGCCAAAGATCGACCCTTCAGGCACATCGAAGCTGACCCCGTCGAGCGCCAGCTTGCCTTGTGCCTCGTCGCCCTTTGCGCCTTTGGGCGGGGCATAGCGTTTGGCGAGATTGTCGATGCGGATGGCTGGCGGGGTCGGCATAGGCCGTGCACTATGTCAGCCACTCGCCGGGGGCAAGTGCCTGCCGCGGGCGGAGTTAATGAGGGCGCGGCGACACAGGAAGCATTTCGCGCATGATAGCGATTGAATTCGCAAGCCTGCGGGATTATTCGCCTGACGCATGAACACACCTCCACCCGAAGTGATTATGGTAGAAACCAAGCGTGTGAGCTGCGACGGCGCAAGCTCCATTCGCGGGGGCGCGGGCTATCGCCCCGCAGCCCTCGGACATCCGCGCATCTATCTGGAAATCGACGAGCACGGCTATGTCGATTGCGGCTATTGCGACCGGCGTTTCGTCCTGAAAGGCGGACCGGCTGACGGCGCGGATCAGGCCAGCCTGCCCGACATTTCCGAAGGGGCCGATCCCGGCCACCGGTAAAGCTCCGGGAATTTTTGCGGGAACGCGGCAAACGCTCCGTCCGGTAAATGTGGTCAGCATGCGTTCAGCCGTGATATGCTGTATCGGGCGATCAGGCCCGTTCAAGTCCTGCGAAAAGGAGAATGCTATGTCCCGTTCCCCCCTCCTAACCAAAGCGTCGCTTCCGGTTGCTGGCGCTGCTGCTGCGCTCGCTCTTGTCGCCAGCCAGCCTGCCTCTGCTGAAAGCGATCAGGATGCCAGCGCGGAAATGTCCGAGCTGACCGAGGGTGAGCAAAAACTTGCCGAAATGCTGGAAGGACGCGTTGCAGGGGAGCCGAAACGCTGCATTCGCACCCGTCCGAATTACCGTCTCCGCGTGATCGATGAAACCGCTTATGTCTATGGCAGCGGCAACACGATCTATGTCCAGCGCACCAAAGATCCCGAGCGGATCGACCGTGACGACATCCTGGTATCGCGCCGCTTCAACGCGTCGCAGATTTGCAAGCTGGACATTGTGAGCACCGCCGAACGCACGCTGGGCATCTTTACCGGCAACGTGTTCCTCGATGACTTCATCCCTTATACGCGGGTGAAGCAAGACTCAGGCGCCAGTTGACCTTTACCACGCGGACGCGCCGGCTTCACTGACCCATGCGGGTTGACGATTATAGGTGCGTTCGGTGCGAAGTGACTGCAGGCTCTCTGCGTCAATAGTGCGCGACACCGGGGCGACATCCGAAATGCGCGGAGATTCTTCACCAGGCGCGATGTAGATGGCGCCGGCAGCGGAATCGTCCATTTGCCCGTTAGCGTAAGCGTCCAGCATACGGAACGATTTCTCGTAATGGTTGAGAATGTGCGCTGCTCCGGGATCGGGCTTGGCGCCGTCCTCATACGCATCGAGGTTGAAACGTCCGTAACGAGGTGCCGGGCGCTGCGCAGCCGAAAAGGCCTGAGCGCGATCATTGGTTCTGTACTCGGGCTGGGGTTGCGGCTGGGCTTCCGGCTGGGGCACTTCGACCGAAGCGAGCGAAGAGGATGCAAATTCTCGCGCCTTCATCAGCTGGCCCAGAGGGTCCAGCTGCGCATCGCTGGCAGAACGCACCGGCTGCACATTCTGAAAAAGCGACGCGACACCGGCGGGCGATTCAGCCCGCGCGCGGCTCATCAGGCGTTTCATCCGCCATGCGCCCAGCATCTCTCCAGAAAACAGGCTGAGAACACTGGATGCCGCAATCAGCACCATCCACATTTCGAGCGATAATTCCTGCACCCTTGTCATACTCCCCAGCGCGGATCGGACGCGTTCAACGCAGCCCTGCCCGGTTTACAGATCCCTGCCAAAAGGGGCAGTGACCAGCCGCCTCCCCGAATAGACGGTGACTATCGCGCGCACTTTTAAAGAGAGCTTAGGCGTCCCCTACGTAATTCCCCCAAGCACCACGCAGGATCGGCGAAGGGTAATATTCAGGCTTTCGTTATGGAATTCATGCGGGCAATGATGTCATCCGCCTCTTTCATGATGCCGTCGATCAGTTCCTGACAGGTGGGCACATCATTGATGAGACCGGCAACCATGCCGCACGACCATGCGCCCTTGTCCATCTCACCCTCCATCATGATCGACGGATACACGCCCGCGACCTCTGGCAGGATATCCTGAATGGTGATCGCATCGCCCAACTCTTTTTCCTTTTCCAGCAGGCGTTCCACGGCATCATTGGCAAGCACGCGTTCGGTGTTGCGCAGCGGACGCATGACAAGCCGCGTGTCCAGCTCTGATGCCTCAACAATCGCCTGTTTCACATTTTCGTGCACGGGCGCCTCCTTGGTCGCGATAAAGCGTGTGCCCATGTTCATGCCTTGTGCGCCCATGGCGAGGCTGGCGACGAGGCTGCGACCATCGGCCATACCGCCGCTCGATACAAATGGAATGTCCAGCTCGTCTGCGGCGCGCGGCAGCAAGATAAAGTTTGGAATATCGTCCTCACCCGGATGTCCGCCGCATTCAAAGCCATCGACCGAAACAGCATCGCAGCCGATGTCCTGCGCTTTCAGGGAATGGCGCACGCTGGTGCATTTGTGGATCACCTTGATCCCTGCATCTTTCAGCGGGCCAAGCAGTTCGACCGGATTGCGGCCTGCGGTCTCGACCACTTTCACACCGCCGTCGATAACGGCTTTTACAAGGCCGGGATAATCAGGCGGGGTTAGTGTCGGCAGGATGGTAAGGTTCACGCCAAATGGCTTGTCCGTCATGTCGTGACAGCGCGCAATTTCATTGGCGAGTTTCTCCGGCGTGCCCTGCGTCAGGCCGGTGATGATACCCAGCCCCCCGGCATTGGAAACCGCCGCCGCCATTTCGGCAAATCCGACATAATGCATGCCGCCCTGAATGATGGGATGCTGGATGCCGAACATTTCGGTGATGGCGGTCTTCATTGCGGTGTTTCCTCTCGTGATTGCGTAATTTGGACGCGAAACAAGCGGAAGTTGGGTGGTCTTGCAAGCGCGGTTTTGATGAGGCGCAAAGCCGTAGCGTCAGGCAGCGGCTTTCTTCGGCTTGATTATGGTGAGCACGATCCCCGCAACGATTAGAGCGCCGCCGGCCACCAGCCGCCAGCCCAGCGGCTCACCCAGCAAGATGATGCCGCCAATCGCAGCGACAACCGGGGTTGCCAGTTGCACGCTTGCCGTCGTCCCCAGCCCCAGTCGCGGCGTCACTTTGTACCACAGCACGTATCCGAGCCCCGATGTCAGCGCGCCTGCAATGATGGCCAATAGAATGCCATGCATACTAGGCAAGGCTGTGTCGATCAGCAGCATCGGCAGAACCAGCGGCGACGCGAGCAGAAAATTGCGGGCCGTGCTGCCCGCAGGATCGCCGCCGACCCGCCCAATCAATGTGTAAGCGCCCCAAGCGGCACCAGCGACGCCCATCATGATCGTAGGCAGCAATTCAACCGCTTCGCCTCCGGGCGCGAGTAGCACCAACAAGCCGGCCATCGCCATGGCAAACCCGGTCCAGCCAAGCCGGTTCAGCGCCCCGCCGCGCGTATACCCCACCGTTAGAATCGTCGCCTGCACACACGCAAAGAGGATGAGCGCACCCGTGCCTGCGTCGAGGCTTAGATAAGCTAGCGAGAACCCTCCAACATAGACGGCGAGCGATACGGCTCCGGGAAAGTCGCGTTTGTCAGGAAAGCGGCCCAGAAACGGCAGCAGGACAATCGCGCCTGCCGCCAGCCGGATCGCCGAAAACGCGCCAGCTTCTATGGCTCCATCCGCCAGCGCAGCGCGTGCGATCAGCGAATTGCCCGCAAAAGCGGCAATCGCGAAACTTGCCAGAATAAAGGTGAGGCCCGCGCCGCGCATCGCTTGTCCATGAATTACGCCGCATCGTCTCCTTCGCGGCTTATCGGCCCCGTCTCGCACAAATCGCTGACCGGGCAAATCCCGCATTTCGGAACACGCGCGCGGCACACTTTCTTCCCAAACTGGATCAGCCAGAAATGACCATCCGCCATGGCCCATTGAGGGCTGCGATCTTCAAGCTGCTGCGCAGTTTTTTCCGCGGTCTTCGCCTCTGTCAGACCGGTCCGGTTGCAAAAGCGGTGTACGTGCGTATCGACCGCGATCACGTCTTTGCCGAAGGTGAAGCTCATCACGATATCGGCACATTTTCGGCCAATGCCGGGCAGGCTCATCAATCCTTCGCGCGTGTCAGGGACCACGCCGCCATGATCGCCGAGCAAGGCGGTGCAGAACTTGCGAATGCTTTTGGTCTTGTTGTTGTAAAGCCCGCACGGCTTGATCGCGGCGGCAATCGCCTCATCTTCCAGCGCGAGCATTTCCTCGGGCGTCGTGGCAAGCGCAAACAGCGCGCGCGTCGCGGCGGCAGTGTTCCGATCGAGCGACTGGGCAGACAGCATACAGGAAATGCAAGACCGGAACGCATCGGGCTGCCCCTTTGGCCCCTTGGCATTCTTCGTCCGCCCCGGCATTTTTTCCGAAAGGATGCGGTAAACCTGTTCGACCTGTTCTTCGCTCAGCATAGTGCCAGAGCGATTTGCGGGCCGAAGCGGTTCCCGCGCACCGTCAACCTTTAGGTTTGAGCAGCTTGTCCGGCCTGATCCGGCGCGCCTCGCCAAACATCGAATAGGTCTTGTTCACGTAATTCGAAACATCGACGATGCTCTTGAGATATTTGTCCAGCTCCTCGGTGTCTTCCTGCTCGACCAGCCGAATATGCGCCGCCGGATTTTCGGTTTCAAAGCGGACATAGAACCACGGCTCCCCGCGTTTCAGCACCAGCGGTTTGCTCACGTCGTGCCATTCAAAACCCCAGCTAAGGGGGCGCGGCCAGATATGGACCGGGAAACGCCCGCCCATCTGCACACCGGGCCGCGGAGTGGGAAAATAGTCGAGATAGGGCGCGGTCTGCACGACATAGCACGGCTCATCCGCGACAAAGACATACGGCGCAACGATCTGGATGATGGGCCGTTCGGGATGCCGCCATTCGCTTTGCGGATGCAGCAGCATCATGCTGTTGCGGCCCTGCGGACGCATCGCGGATTTCTGTCCGTCGGCGTCCATCAGTTGCAATTGCCCATTCGGCTGGCGGCCAATAGTCAGGGTGAGGTCGATTGGGCAGGGAATGACAAAATGCCGCCGGTCGAAATCAATCGCCGCCGGGCAGACCTGCACCGATTTTGCCGAGGCTGGCTTTGGGTCTTTGCGGGAAAACGGCTTTGGCGGGGACCAGATCGCATCGCCGCCTTGGGGAAAGCGCACCGTCCAGCCAACAGTTACGCTGCGCGATTTGCCCTGCGCATCGCCTTCGCGTCGGTCGGCTTCCTCGGCAAATTGGTCTTCCCAGCTCATCGTCCCATCCTTCGTAACCTTGAAGATGACGTCATGGCGCGGCTGACCCCAGCTTGCAATCCTGCCTCACCGGACAGCCATCACACATGGGTTTGCGCGGGCGGCAATAGGTCTGGCCCAGTTTTTTGAGCAGCAGGTGGTGTTCGTCCATGTCCGCCGCGCTCCATTCCTCCGGGACAATAGGCATCAGCGCGTCATAGGTTTTGGCCGTATCAGCCTTCGGCGGCACGATCCCCATGCGCTGCATGATCCGGCGGTGGTGCCCGTCAATCACCATCGCGCGGCGATTAAAGGTGCTGGCGTTCATCACTCCAGCCGAATTTTTGCGCGCGACACCGGGCAATTGCTCCATCCAGGCCATCGCCTCTGCGGTTTCCAAATTGGAGAGGTGCCGCAGATCCGCGCTGCCGCGTGCCGCGATGATTGCATTCAGGCAATCCTTCAGCCTTCTGGCTGCAACGGTTGGAAAGGTCTGCCGCTGAAGCCGTTCTTCAAGGTCCGAAACCGGAGCCTGTGCCGCCGCCTCCCACGATCCATATTCTTCCAGCAGCGCATCGGTAGAGGCGTTGGACGCCGCAGTTTTCGTCTGCGCACCAATCACGCCGTGGACCAGCACCCAGACCGGATCGCGGCGTTTTTCAGGGGGACGTACGACCCTCCCAAACTCCGCAATCAGCGCAGCCTGCATCCGGCGAAGGATACCGGTGCGCGGATCAGGGCCGAGGTCGAGTTGCATGGAGCCGGAAAACCACGCCTCTACTGGCTGCGCTAAATACTATTGTTCAAGCTGGCCGCGAATTGCGCCCTTGGGATATTCGGCAGTGTGCACATTCACGTAGTAGTTGGAGAGGCCCTCATCGAATGCCTGCTGCACCCATGACGTATCAGTACTGCAGCCGCGCCAGCCGCCTTCTGTTGCCTGTGCGAGAGCGAGCACGACCGGCCCATCAATTCCAGCAGCACCCCGGTGGATGTGTGCACCCGTAATCGGGCCTAGCCCCTTGAGCTTGTTAAGATCCCAACAGACCCGTGAAAGTTCATCGGCAAAGCTGATTTCCGCCGAGCCGGAGCCATCGGGATCGCCCGCATGAACCTCATTTGCGCCCGAAAGCTGGGCTTCATATGTAGACGAAGTCGTCTCGGTATAAGCTTCCTGCAGAGTTTCGCATCCCGAAAGGGAAATGGCTGCGGTGCCGAGCAGGGCGATAGTGAAAGTTCGTGTGCGGGTCATGGAATACAGGCTCCTTAGCTGGTTTGGTCCACCTGATCCGTAACGTGCGGGAATCAGGGGCGTTCTGGTCTACCCGCCTATTGAGATGGCAGGCATCACTCCCATTCGATAGTACCCGGCGGTTTGCTGGTGTAGTCATACACCACACGGTTGATGCCTTGAACCTCGTTAACGATGCGGGTTGCGCATTGCGTCAGGAAGCTCGCGTCGAAGGGGTAGACATCCGCCGTCATTCCGTCAGTCGAGGTTACGGCGCGCAGCCCGCAGACGCTGTCGTAGGTGCGGCTATCACCCATTACGCCGACTGTCTTGACCGGCAGCAGCACCGCAAATGCCTGCCAGATCGCATCGTATAATCCGGCGTTGCGGATTTCTTCGAGATAGATCGCGTCCGCCTTGCGAAGGATATCGCAGCGTTCTTTGGTCACTTCGCCGGGAATGCGGATGGCGAGGCCGGGGCCGGGGAACGGGTGGCGGCCCACAAATGCTTCGGGCAGGCCAAGCTCGCGGCCCAGATCGCGGACCTCGTCCTTGAACAATTCGCGCAGCGGCTCGACCAGCTGCATGTTCATGCGTTCGGGTAGGCCGCCGACATTGTGGTGGCTTTTGATTGTAACGCTCGGTCCGCCGGTGAAGCTGACGCTTTCGATAACATCGGGGTAGAGCGTGCCTTGGGCGAGGAATTCGGCCCCGCCGACCTTTTTGGCTTCGGCCTCGAACAGGTCGATGAACGCGCCGCCGATAAACTTGCGCTTTTTCTCAGGATCAGTGACCCCGGCGAGGCCGCTGAGGAATGTTTCCTCGGCATCCACTGCCACCAGCGGGATGTTGTAATGATCGCGGAACAGCGAGACGACCTGCTCTGTCTCATTGAGGCGCATCAAACCATGATCGACGTAAACGCAGGTTAACTGATCGCCGACCGCTTCATGGATCAGCACCGCGGCAACCGCAGAATCGACGCCGCCGGATAGACCGCAAATTACGCGGCCAGAGCCAACCTGGGCGCGGATTTCTTCAATCTTGGTCTTGCGGAACTCCGCCATGGTCCAGTCACCTGTCAGACCGCAGACATGGCGCACGAAATTGGCAAGCAGTTTGCCGCCATCGGGGGTATGAACAACCTCCGGGTGGAACTGAGTGCCGTAAAATTTGCGCTCTTCATCGGCGATAACAGCGAACGGTGCGCCGTCGCTGGTAGCGACAATTTCGAAACCGGGCGCGAATTCGGTGACCTTGTCCCCGTGGCTCATCCAGACCTGATGCCGCTCGCCTTCTTTCCAGAGGCCGTCGAACAGGGCGCAGTCTTTTGTCACGGTTAGGTAAGCGCGGCCAAATTCGCCGCCTTCTCCCGTTTCATGGCCCGGGCGCACTTCGCCGCCGAGCTGCTGGCTCATGACCTGCTGGCCGTAACATATGCCAAGGATCGGCACGCCCGCCTCGAAAAAGCTTTGCGGAGCGCGCGGCGATCCGTCGTCGGGCACGCTTGCCGGAGAACCGGAAAGGATAATGCCTTTCGGTTTCATCCGTTTGAACGCGTCTTCAGCCATGCTGAACGGCGCGATTTCGCTGTATACGCCTGCCTCGCGCACGCGGCGGGCAATAAGCTGGGTAACCTGGCTGCCGAAATCGACGATCAGGATCGAATCTGGGAGGTGCTCTGCGTCCATCGGGCCGAGTTACGGAGCAAGCCCGATCCTGTCCAGCATGCCGTAACGTCAGCGCAAGACCTTTCGACAGATATTGCACTGCAGCACGCTAGACCTGCCGCAAAAGTGGGAAAAAATGTTGCATCTGCGGGAACCGATGCTGCGTAGTTCGCATTTGCAACATATCATTGTGCATTGCACCACAGTTTCTGACAACAATCGAGCGCCGGACAGCGGTGCCAATCAACCTCTCATCCCTCGGAGTTTATCAATATGCGTTTCTCTCTCCCGATCATCGCTCTCGCCGCAATCGCCGCCCCTGCCGCAGCTACACCGCAGTCCGGCGACGTTACCGTGCCAGTACGCATCGCATTCGCTGATATCGACGTGACCAGCAATGAAGGCCGCGCCGTTCTTGAACAGCGCATCGAAACCAAAATCGAAGCCGCCTGCACAGTTGAGCGTAATTCACGTTACAGCTTTGGCCGCGACGTAGTGGATCAGACCTGCGTCAAGAATGCCCGCGCAGAAGCTTTCGCCGCGGTTGAGCGGGTTGCTGCTGCAAAGTCACGCGGTGGCCGCGAAATTGCCGCCAACTAAACGGCTCTGCGCATCTCGCGCAGCCTGAATGCAAAAATCGGCCGTCGGAGCGTTCCGGCGGCCGTTTTGCGTCTATCCATTCAAATCCGATTGGCGCGATACCACGGCCACCTGGATGCCACCACCTATGTTGCAAAATATGCAAACAATTTCGATATTTTCGCATTTGAGTTTTATGTAATCGAACATCATTTAGCGGCTCTCAGCACGGTTCGGGCGTATCTCTCTCCACCCTCGAACGTGCTGTCGGTGCAATAACTGCCCCTCCCCGGACAGTAAGTTGCCAAACTGCTTGCTGCCTTTCAGCAGCCAGCCCTGAACATCAGGCAATTGCTTTCGTGCAATCAGCCGCTGTTTACGGGCACATGGCGCACTCCCCCTGCGCGCGGCTCTATCAGGCAATGCCAATTCGGCAGCAACGCAGCGAGTGAGACGCGGCCACCATACTCTCCCCCCTCCCCCTTGGTGGCCGCGTCTCCCTTCAAATCGCATCACGGAGCGATAGGCGGTGTTCCTCTGGAGCGGTGATCGCAAATAGCGATTACAGCGACCGGTAATTACTGTGCATCGTATAGTAACAATCTTGCCCTGCGCTTCGTATTTATAACCAGAACCACGGCGCAATCACGCGCCGGGCCGCCCCGCATCCAGGGCGCGGAACGGAGTAAAGACTATGACCGTCATCACTGAAAAGGCGATTGCTTTCGCCATCGCTCTCAGCGTCAGTGCAGTCTCGCTCAACACACTCATCGTGTAAGCGACTGCGCAATAGAAGTGCGGCGACTGCCAACCGGCAGCGCCGCACTTTTCACGTCTCAATCAATGCCGGCTCAAGCTGTGCTGGTTTGGTGTTCGGCCCGTTCGCGCAGTTCGGTTTTCAGCAATTTGCCGATATGGCTGCGCGGCATTTCGTCTACTGCGTAAAGCGCAGAAAGACGCTGCGTCTTGCCGACCCGCGCATTGACCGCGCCGCAAATCTCTTCGCAGCTGCGCGCGCCGCCTTTCAGCACCACGAAACCGACCGGCGTTTCCCCCCATTGCTTTGAAGCGATACCGACAACGGCAGCTTCTCTCACCTCCGCTTCCTTTTCCAGTTCCTCTTCAAGGTCGCTGGGATAGATGTTGAACCCGCCGGAGATGATCATGTCCTTCGCGCGCCCGACCAGATCGACAAAGCCGTCCTCGTCCACCCGGCCGATATCGCCCATTCGCATCCATGCCTCGCCGGTTTCTGGATCGATCCACTGCGCCTCTGCCGTTTTGTCCGGGCGGTTCTTGTACCCGCTCATCATCGTCATTGACCGTCCGATCATGTTTCCCGGCGTACCCGGGGGCACTTCGCGATCATCATCGTCCAGCACCCTCAGCTCGCTCCCCGGCGCAGGCCGCCCGACCGTGTGCAGCTTGTCAGGGAATTTATGCGCCTCCAGCAGGCAGACGACCCCGCCTTCGGTCATGGAGTAAATCTCTATGAGACCGCCCGGCATCCGGCGCAGGACCTCACCTTTCAATTCGGCAGAAAACGGCGCGGAGGTGCAATATTTCAGCGTGAGCGAAGACAGGTCGAAATCATCGAAGCCTGCAAAATCCATCAAACGCTGATATTGCACCGGCACCAACATCGTTACCGTCGAACGATCGGCTTGGGCATTGGTGAGCCAGCGCGCGCAATCGAACTTACCCATGATACGCACCGTGCCGCCCGCTGCCAGCACCGGCAGAAATGCGACCATCGTGGTGTTGGAATAGAGCGGGGTCGAGGCGATCGACCGGATTTCGATGCCCGCCTGCAGATACGAAAGCCCAGTCGCGGCGAATTGGGTCCAGCGCATCTGGTGCGAATGCACGATCCCTTTGGGAATGCCGGTCGTGCCGGAGGAATAGATGATGTTGAACGGATCGCGTTTATCCGGCTGGAAATCGGGTGCGCTCGTTCCAGCCGGCGCCATCCAGCCGCGCACGTCCTCCAGCGCGATGTGCTGCATGTCCGGCATGAAGGCTTCGTCCATCTCCGCCGATTTTGCTGCATCGATGAACAGGTGCCGTGCACCGGAATCGCGCGCCATCCCGGCAAGCTGCTCGGTCGATGCACTGGTGGTGAGCGGCGCAGCAACCCCGCCTGCGCGCACTGCGGCGAGGAAAACCAGCGCGTAATTGATCGATGACGTGCCAAGGATCGCCACCGACTGACCGCGTTCCAGCCCGGTCTCCACCAGACGCGTGGCGAGCCGTTCCACCATGTCCGCCAGATCGCGCCAGTTCAGCGTGCCCGCATCATCAATCAGGGAGGTTTTGTCCGGCTGAACTTGCGCCCATTCGCGCAGCAACGCTGGATACGAACCAAACGGGCCTGCAAGTTTTTCCTGCATGGATTGCACGCGATTATCTCCCACAAACTTTCTTTGCGGCAAGACTAAAGCGGACCGGCAATCTTGACCAGTGGTTGCGCCCGTCGCAGTGTCGCGTCCGTCAGTGGAAAACCGGCCAGAAATCCCCGTTGAAAGTTTGGGTTTCTCGGTTGCAGCGCCTATATAAATAGGATGAAAGAAAACACTGAAACTCCGCCTGAAAAAGCAAAGATGCAGGGCGAATACGGCGCCGATTCAATCAAGGTTCTCAAGGGACTAGATGCGGTCCGCAAACGGCCCGGCATGTATATCGGCGATACCGATGACGGATCGGGCCTGCACCATATGGTGTTTGAAGTGTCCGATAACGCCATTGATGAGGCGCTGGCCGGCCACTGCGACCTTGTTCTGATCGAACTGAATGCCGATGGCAGCGTATCTGTTGAGGACAACGGCCGCGGCATCCCTGTTGGCATGCACAAAGGCGAAGGCGTTTCGGCAGCCGAGGTCATCATGACCCAGCTGCATGCGGGCGGAAAGTTCGAAAACACCTCCGATGACAACGCCTACAAGGTGTCGGGCGGCCTGCACGGGGTTGGTGTTTCAGTGGTGAACGCCCTGTCTGACTGGCTGGAGCTGGTCATTTGGCGGGACGGCACAGAACACTGGATGCGGTTTGAAAACGGCGATGCAGTAAATAGTCTCGAAGTGCGCGGCGATGCGCCCAAGGTTGATCGCAATCCTGACGAAAATGGCTTTAAAAAAGGCACGCGGGTAACCTTCCACGCCTCTGACAGCACATTCAAGAATGTGACCGTGTTCGATTTCGACAAGCTGGAGCACCGTTACCGAGAATTGGCTTTTCTCAATTCCGGCGTCCGCATCCTGCTGCGCGACAATCGCGGCGAGGAAGTGCTGGAGCATGACCTGTTTTACGAAGGCGGCATTGCAGCCTTTGTCAGCTATCTCGACCGTAACAAAGAGCCGCTGATCGCAGCGCCAATCTCTGTTTCGGCTGAAAAGGACGGGATCGGGATCGATGTCGCTCTGGAATGGAACGACAGTTACTACGAAAATGTACTCACGTTCACCAACAACATCCCTCAGCGCGATGGCGGCACACACCTGGCCGCATTCCGCGCTGCATTGACGCGCACGCTTAACAATTACGCCGCCTCCAGCGGGCTTTTGAAAAAAGAGAAAGTCAGCCTTTCAGGTGAAGACATGCGCGAAGGGCTCACCGCCATTGTCAGCGTGAAACTGCCCGATCCCAAATTCGGTTCACAGACCAAGGACAAGCTGGTCAGCTCCGAAGTGCGACAGCCGCTCGAATCGCTGATGGGCGAGAAGATGAGCGAATGGCTTGAAGAAAACCCCGGTGAGGCGAAGATCATCATCCAGAAGATCATCGACGCTGCCGCCGCACGCGAGGCTGCGAAACGCGCCCGCGAAATGAGCCGCAAGGGCGCGATGAGCGTCGCCTCGCTCCCCGGTAAACTTTCCGATTGCCGCGAACGCGATGCAACGAAGGCCGAGATTTTCCTGGTCGAGGGCGATTCGGCAGGTGGTTCGGCCAAGGGTGGGCGTGACAGCCAGTATCAGGCGATCCTCCCGCTCAAGGGCAAGATCCTCAATGTCGAGCGCGCGCGGTTCGACCGGATAATTTCATCCAAGGAAGTCGGCACGCTGATCCAGGCGATGGGCACCGGCATTCGCGATGAATTCGATATCGAGAAACTGCGCTATCACAAGATCGTGATCATGACCGATGCCGATGTCGACGGGGCGCACATCCGCACCTTGTTGCTGACATTCTTCCATCGCCAGATGCCGGAAATCATCAAGGCAGGCCATCTCTACATCGCCCAGCCACCTTTGTTCAAAGTCGCCAAGGGACGCAGCGAGGTTTACCTGAAAGATCAGGCCGCGCTGGACCGGCATCTGGTCAGCGCCGGGCTTTCGGGCCGCGTGCTGGAAACGGCGACTGGCGCCCGCTCTGGTGAAGACCTGCATAGTCTGGTCGAACACGCACTGCAGATCCGCAATCTCATCGCGTTCGTGCCGCGCAAATACGACGTTTCAATTGTCGAACAGATGGCACTGTCCGGCGCACTCGACCCTGCGATAAACGACAGTGAGCGGGAAGCCGCTCTTGCTCTGACAGCACAGCGGCTTCAAAAATCCGATGAGGATGCAAAATGGTCCGCCGATCTGCGCGCCGATGGGTCGGTCATGTTTGCCCGCGTCTGGCGCGGTGTAACAGACGCACACGAGATCGAGGCGAAGTTCCTGACCAGCGCCGAGGCACGCAAGCTGCACACGCTTACCGCTGAACATGCCGAAGTTTATGCAAGCGCCGCCCAACTGGTGAAGGCCGGGGCGGTCAGTGAGGAAGAGCCGGAAGTGTCCGCCGACGATGAGGAAGTCATCGATGCCAGCTCGGATGATGCAATCTTCCGCCCGACCGAGCTTCTCGACAATGTCCTCGCCGCCGGACGCAAAGGTCTTTCGATTGCACGCTACAAAGGCCTGGGTGAAATGAACCCCGAGCAATTGTGGGAGACCACTCTCGATCCCGAAGCGCGCGTTCTGCTGCAGGTAAAGGTCGAGGACGCCGATGTGACCGACGAAATCTTCACCCGCCTGATGGGCGACGTAGTTGAGCCGCGCCGCGAGTTCATTCAGAACAATGCGCTGAATGTCGCCAATCTCGACGTGTAATTTGGCCACAGGCCGCCCGATTTGAGTTCTTTGACGCTTGATGTTTGGCTGATTTGGCCCGACATCAAGCGTCATGAGCAGCAAACCGCATCACACCCAGGATCTTCAACAGATCAGCTTTCTGATGGTGCTGGCCGCTGTCACCTTCCTGCTGGTGTGGATCGCGTGGCCTTTTGCCACGCCGCTCTTGTGGTCGGCGCTGGCTGCGATCATGTTCCAGCCGCTTTACAAATGGGCGCTGGTCAAATGCCGGGGGCGGCGAAATCCCGCAGCGCTGTTATCGCTGCTTATCATCCTGCTCGCCGTGATTCTTCCGGCGCTGTGGGTCGGGTCGCTGGTCGTGCGTGAGGCGTTATCTGCGATTGCGATGCTTCAGGAAAATCCCATCGACCTCGCCGCGCTGGCAAACGATATTTATGCCATGCTGCCCCGCGCCGCGCAGGAACTGGCCGAAGAAAGCGGCTGGACCGATGTCAGCGAGGCGCAGGAACGGCTTCAGGATATGCTTGGTGAAAGCGCCGGGATGCTCGCGAGCGAGGCTGTTTCGATCGGCAGCGGTGCTCTGGGCTTCATACTCAGCTTCGGTCTTGCCCTTTATGTGACCTATTTCCTGTTGCGCGACGGATCACGCATTGGTGAGACTTTGCTGCATTCTGCCCCTGTGGAGCGCGAAATTGCGGACCGGCTCGCTGAACGTTTCCTCGGCATTGTCCGCGCAACGATCAAGGGGTCCGGCGTGGTCGGCCTGGTTCAGGGCACGTTGGGCGGCATCACCATGGCGATTGCCGGCGTGCCATCGCCGCTATTGCTGGGTGTGATGATGGCGATCCTCGCGCTGATCCCGGCAGTGGGGACGGCGCTGGTGTGGGGACCGGTCGGGATATGGTTGCTGGTTTCGGGCGAGGTCTGGCAGGGCGTATTCGTGCTGGGCGCGGGCTCTATCGTGATCAGTTCCGCCGACAACGTCCTGCGCCCGATACTGGTTGGCCGCGATACCGGCATTCCCGACTGGATCATTCTGGTGACGACGCTGGGCGGGCTTTCGATTGCGGGCTTTTCCGGCATCGTGCTTGGCCCACTGGTCGCAGGCTTGTTCCTTGCGAGCTGGTCAATCCTGCAGGAACAGCGCGCAGAGGATGAGGAGGCAGCCGAGAAATACCGCACCCGTGTCGGCGTTGATGGCAAAGCGCGGCCACAGGTGGACACACAGCTGGACCAGAAACCTGTTCGCCGCCAGGAAGACGCCTAGACGATGCAGTCACTGGTCGCACCCGGCAGTCAGGCAGAACAGCTTGGGCGGCTGATGCTGGCCGGGATATTGGTGATCGTCCTGCCGGGCCTGCCTTTCGGCAATTACCTCATCTATCCCTTCGTGATCCTGACCACCTGGTTTCATGAAATGGGCCACGGCCTCGCTGCAATCGCGATGGGTCAGGAATTTGTGCAGCTGCGTATCTACCCCACCGGATCGGGCGTGGCGGAAAGTCTGGTCGATCCCAATGCCGGTGTTCTGACCCGCGCAGCCATTGCAGCGGGCGGGCCGCTCGCCCCAAGTTTCGTTGGCGCGGCGCTTATCATGGCCAGCGCCCATTCCCGGCTATGGCGACCTGCCCTGTGGGGTGTTGCCGCTGCAATCGTTCTATCGGTGCTGATCTATGTCCGCTCGTTCGTCGGCATTACCGTCCTGCCGCTGGTAGCAGCCGGGCTAGCACTGATCGCATGGCGGGCGAGCGCGGGTGCGGCGCGGTTTATGCTGCAATTTGTCGGCGTGCTGGGCGCGATGAGCATGCTGGCCGATTTCAATTACCTCTTCACAGAACGCGCGGTGATCGGCGGCAGTTCGATGCTGTCCGATACAGGACAAATCGAGGCCGCGCTTTTCCTGCCCCATTGGGTCTGGGCAAGCCTGATCCTGTTGCTATCGGCGCTGATGGTCGGGGGCAGTCTGAAATATGCGCTGAGCGAAAACCGGGGCCGCCCGCGCCGGCCAAAACCGCCGGCCAATGTGGTGCAATTCAAACGAAAGCCCTGATCCGCTTCCGAATGAGCCTAGGTCGCAATCCGCAGCTTGTTAACCCCGGCTGCCTCTGATCCGGCCTCATCACACAGACCTGTGAAGATGGTGTCGATGATCCGCGCAAGCTTTTCTTCTGACAGCTTTTCGCCAAGATAGATGACGGCATCGGGCATGGTGTAATTCGCCACCATCTGGTTGATCAGCGAAAGCGTTTCATCGATGCCCAGCCCGGCGAAATACCCGTCCGCCTGCGCCTCTGCGATGATTTCGCACTGGTAGTGATCGGCAAGGTCGACATAGGACCGGACGCGCTCGAAATTGGCAGCGCCCATTTCGCAGACATTGGTGAAAAATTCGGGGTCGGTGCGGAACCGTTCACGCGAAATCTCGAAGCGTCTGCGGAAAAACTCATACATCTTGCGATTCGGCGGAAGATCGGTCGCCAGCACCTCTTCCATCGCGGTCATGTGTGGTTTCAGCCAGACCTGCGCGATGGCATCGAACAAATCGTCATAATCATCGAAAATCTGATCAAATCGCGGGCGGGAAAGGCCGCTTTCGCTGACGGCGACCGCGTGCGGAATTTCAGCGCCGCGTTCCTTCACCAGGTCGAGCACCAGCAGCGCGATCCGCTCACGCTCGCTCTGCCGTGTTTGCTGGCTAAGTGCCATTGCGAAAGCCCTTCCTCATTTGCGCCCATTTAGGAAGCGGGCGCTGCGGATTAAAGGCTATAGCAGGATAATGTGTGCACCGCAGTATCGCGGTGCTCGCACTGTCTAGTCTGCGGGTGATTTGGGCGGAAGCGGGAAGAATGACGAGGTCCGCCGCTTGTAATCGGCGTATTTGTCACCTTTCGATTTATCCATATTCTTTTCGGTCAGCGACACGCCCGACCATTTCGTCAGGGTGAAGGTGAGGAACAGCGGTCCGACCACGGTATACAGCGCGTATTCCCAGCCTGCGCTCGCGCAGACCAGCCAAATGCCCCACCATGCCATGAAATCCCCGAAGTAATTCGGGTGGCGGGTATACCGCCAAAGGCCGGTATTCAGCACCTTGTCTTCGTTATCAGGATCGGATTTGAAACGGACCAACTGCCAGTCGCCGACCCATTCGAAAAAGATGCCGATCAGATAAACCGCCAGCCCAGCATAAGCGAGCGCGGTTATGGGCGCGGGCTGCGCGCTGGCTAGAATGCCGACTTGCGCAGGGCTGGACACCGCCATCAGCAGCGCCGCCTGCCCCAGCCACACTTTGGTCAGCGCGGCGAAGGCAAAGCTTTCTTTCTCGCGGTCTTTCTTGAGGATTTGTTTATAGCGTTTATCCTCGCCCTCTTTCCACCAGCGCGCGAATAGGTACGCACCCAGGCGAAATCCCCAAGCGCAAGTCATCACCGTCAGCAACACGGCGAGCGCGCCAGGGGTGTCGAGCTGGAAATAGCTGACGAGCGCCATTACGCCCATTCCTGCGCCCCAGAACGCATCAACAAATGACACGTCATTGATACGAACGGAAAGGCGCCACTGGATCAGGACCAGCGCGACAAGGATCGCTGTATTCAGCAGCAGGGCTTCAAATATCATTCTTGCCTTCGATGATCGCTTTCGCCTGCGCCTCGAGCACCTTGAACCGGTCGTAATCGGGGAGCTTTGAACGGAACCACTGAGCGAGCCTCAGTAGGTCTTCTCCATAATTCCCGGTCGGGATCAGAGGTTCCCCGAAACCGATGACCATCTTGTCATTATCGGCATAGGCCGGAACGATCGGCACGGCTGCGGCCTGGGCAATGTTGTAAAACCCGGATTTCCATTTGCCGTCCGAGGACCGCGTGCCCTCACACGCAATTACCAGCGCCAATTCGTCGCGCGCTTCGAATTCGGCCGCAACTTGATCGACGGCATTGGTCTTTTTGGTGCGGTCAATGGGGATGCCGCCCATGTCGAACATGAAGTTGCGCATCATCCCTTGAAACAGCGTGTGTTTGCCCATGAAGTTGGGCTGCACGTCCTCTTCGTGTGTTGCCCCTGCAAAAAACACGAAATCCCAATTCGACGTATGCGGCGCGCCAGCGATCACGTATTTCTTGAGGTCTTTCGGCAGCGAGCTTTCAACCTTCCAGCCTTTGAAATGGTAAATCCAAATGATGATCCGCCGCACTATGCGCGACAGCAGAGTAGGCCTGCGGGTTTCGTTTTGTGGCAATTGTCTCTCCCCGAGCGCCGCTGTCTCTCAATCGGGGGAGTTACGCAAGGGAAAGAGCGAGGGTTGCACTGCTGACGGGCACTGGAGTTAAAGCCCGCCGATCCTGACCCATCGCCAAGGCTGGATCAGTTAGCAGTACAGGCCTGGGTAAACATGCGGCTCTGTTCAATCTGCTGGCCGGCCCTGAAACCGGCGAGCGGATTGCGCAGCGTATACCAGTCGGTTGACGGATCGGACCGTAGCGCGATGAACGATGCCTCATAGCCAGACTCTATCCGCCCCGCTTTCCGGTCTTCACCAAATGCAATTTTGATACCGTTTTCAGTGCCGATCCGAAGCAATTCCGGCCCTTCGAAAAGGCCGGTGGCGCGCAGCAGGTCCAGCTCATCCAATGCATCGGCGCTGTAGCGATCCGATCCTGCACCGATCACCACACCGGCATCGCGTAGCAATTTCAGATTGTAGGCCTGCAATTCCTGAGCGTCTTTGAGCGCCTGCCCCGATGCACCGTTGAAAGCGATTGCGACGGTCGGGACGACAGCGACATTATTCCTCGCCGCAATCGCCGCGTCTTCCGCCGTCAGCCGATACGCGTCGATCAAATCGCGCCGCGCACCTGCATGTCCGGGCATATGCACAATCGCCGCCACGCCCAGTTCAAATGCAAGACGCGCATCGGCTGCGAATTCGACATGAACCATTGGTCTCAGCCCCAGCTTTTTCGCCTCGTCCACCGCCGCGCGAAAGCGTTCCCCGTCCAGCGCCTTGGTATCGGGTGACTTGTGATCGTAAAGCATCAACTTGACCGCAGTCGCGCGGGTCGCGGCCACAGCACGCACCGCAGCGCGGACATCTTCGGCGGTAGCAGCCTCGTGATAGGCACGGCCCGGCAGTTCCTCGACCGTGATCTCGCGGTAGATGCGAGCGCGCACCAGCCCTTCGTAAAGCGGGCGCGGATGGCCGCCCGGTCCGGTGATGCCGCCCCCGGTATAGGCCATTTCGACCTGATCTGGGGCCAGCGGCAACGCCGCGTCATCGTCACGTAGGATGCTGTTGGGGTTGAGCGCGTAATAGATGCCGCGATCCAGAAATCCGCGATGCACCGAACTGCCGGGCCGCATCACTTCGTCGAGCGTATGGGTATGGGCATCGACCAACGGCGGAATAATATACATCCACCCAGCCTCAATCTCAGGTGCTCCGACAGGATGCTCACTAACAAAGCGCCTACCGTCGATCGACACATCGCGCGTCTCGAACCCATCACCTGTAAAGACGTTCGCATCTTTCAGAGTGAACTGGCAGGTCGGGATTTCCTGCGCAGCGGCTGGCGCTGCAAGGACCGCACCCATCAAAGAAATCGGTGCGAGGAAGGTTTTGAGGTTGCTGTGTTTTGTCATGCCCGATTGTTAGCTTGGCATGACGAAATCGGCGAAATTTTGCGGCGAACGGTCAATTCATCCCGTGAATGAACCGCTGTCAGAGGCTACGATCGCGCAGAACTTTGGCACCCGTCTTGCTCGTGGTGACACTGCGCCCCTCTTCCAGGTGAAGCACCATGCGCCCGCCTCCGGCAGGCTCTGCCCGCACGATCCGATCGAGATTGACGATGGCGCCGCGATGAACCCGGGCGAAGGTATCGGGCAATTCTTCTTCCATCTGACGCATGGTCCGCCGGACTGTGAGCACACGCGCGCCGACATCAATCTCCACATAATCGTCGGCGGATGTGACGAGCAGGATATCATCCAGTGCCAAAGTAACCAGTTCATCGCCGCTTCGCACGAGCAGATTGTTCCCGCTAGAAAGTTGCACCGGACTGCCCGTTGCCGCCGCTATCTTCGGCACGGCGCGCGGGATAGCGGCATAAACCAGCGCAGCGAGCGCGCCGTAGATCGCAAAACCCTGAAAATACTGCCACAAGAATGCAGGGCCGCGAAATGGCTCGATCAAGGCTCCGCTCACAAGGGAACCGTCGCGCCAGCCCAGTATCGAGATGTCGAAGATATACCAGACCAGGGAGAATGTCGGCGCAAGCACGACGTGCGCAGCAACTTGCACAATCACGCGCTGGGTTAGGACTACCCGGCGAATAATGACCGCAAAAGCAAGACCAGCAGCCCAGCTCGACCCGGTGTTGATCAGTGCGCTTGAAAGCGCCTCGGGAACGCTGTCAGCGCGTCTGGCGAGGAAGAGCCAAAGATATCCCATTGCGAGAGTGACGTGGCCCAATGTCCATGCCGCCAGAAAGGCGTGCCTCACCAACCACGCTTCGATTGCGAAGAGGTTGGATGCGCGAGGCATTGGGTTGGACTTACTGGCGCGCGAGGCCATTGATGATCCTCCTAATAGCGGGATCGCAGTTCTGCTGGCGCACGGCATCGTTGGTTAGGCGATGATGCAGGTCACACCGTTTGTTCATCCGAGCTACGCAAATGGCAGTGCACGGGTTGCAGGGTGCGAGCGTTCTTTGATCCAGAGCTCTTCCCAGCGTTCCTCGGCTCACATCCTGAACACACCAAACGCGGGCCGCTCGGCAATCG
Source organism: Erythrobacter sp. MTPC3 (assembly GCF_042854385.1). Lineage (NCBI taxonomy): Bacteria > Pseudomonadati > Pseudomonadota > Alphaproteobacteria > Sphingomonadales > Erythrobacteraceae > Erythrobacter > Erythrobacter sp. MTPC3. Next base: position 167,527 of record NZ_BTGP01000007.1, on the reverse strand, counting down.
GAGCTTCCAGCGTTGCGGCAAAGGCAAGGCCGAGCACGTCGCGGGTCTGTGCCGGGTCGATCACGCCGTCATCCCAAAGCCGCGCTGTGGCATAATACGGGTTGCCTTCTTCTTCGTATTTTTGCCGGATCGGGGCTTTGAAAGCCTCGGCCTCTTCCTCGCTCCAGCTGTCCGCATCGCGGTGGACGGTCGCAAGCACACTTGCGGCTTGCTCGCCGCCCATCACGCTGATCCGCGCATTGGGCCATGTGAACAGGAAACGCGGAGAATAGGCGCGGCCCGCCATGCCGTAATTGCCCGCGCCAAAGCTGCCGCCGATCACTACGGTAATCTTGGGCACGGTCGCGGTGGCGACAGCAGTGACGAGTTTCGCGCCATGCTTGGCTATGCCCTCCGCTTCGTATTTCCCGCCGACCATGAAGCCGGAGATGTTTTGCAGGAACAACAGCGGAATGCGGCGCTGGCAAGCAAGCTCGATGAAATGCGCGCCCTTTTGCGCGCTTTCGGAAAACAGCACGCCGTTATTGGCGAGGATCGCGACCGGCATCCCCCAGATATGCGCAAAGCCGCACACCAGTGTTGAGCCGTATTGCGCTTTGAATTCATGGAACTCGGAGCCATCGACCAACCGCGCAATCACTTCTTTCACGTCATAGGGCGCGCGCACATCGTCCGGGATGATCGAATACAGGTCGTCCGCATCGAATTTTGGCGGGCGCGGGTCTTTGAGGGCTATGTTGGTGGCAGCATCGGTGTTCTCGCCAAGGTGGCTGACGATATCGCGCACGATGGTGAGCGCGTGTTCGTCATTCTCGGCCAAGTGATCGACCACGCCCGATTTCTTAGCATGGAGGTCCCCGCCGCCGAGATCCTCAGCAGTGATCTCTTCCCCCGTTGCGGCTTTCACCAGCGGGGGTCCAGCAAGGAAGATCGTGCCCTGATCCCGCACAATCACAGTCTCGTCCGACATGGCAGGCACATAGGCGCCGCCCGCGGTGCAACTGCCCATCACGCAGGCGATCTGCGGAATGCCGAGCGCGGACATATTCGCCTGGTTGAAGAAGATGCGGCCAAAGTGGTCGCGATCGGGAAAGACCTCCGCCTGGTGCGGCAGGTTCGCCCCGCCGCTATCGACCAGATAAATACAAGGCAGGCGGTTTTCCTGCGCAATTTCCTGCGCGCGGAGGTGCTTCTTCACCGTCATCGGGTAGTAAGTGCCGCCCTTAACGGTGGCATCGTTGCATACGATCATGACCTGACGGCCCGAGACACGCCCGATCCCGCAAATCAGCGATGCGCCGTTGATGTCACCTTCATACATGCCGTTAGCGGCAAGCTGACCCACTTCAAGAAACGGCGATCCGGGATCAAGCAGCCGCTCCACACGCTCGCGCGGCAGCAATTTCCCGCGCGAGACATGACGTTCACGGCTTCGCTCGGGCCCGCCCAGCGCGGCCTCGGCCACATTTGAGCGCAAATCACCGGCCAGCGCCCTGTTATGCTCCGCGCGGGCTTTAGTCTCCGGGCCTTCACGATCGAGCGTTGATTTGAGCACAGGAGCGGTCATTCAGTGTCTTCTTTTTCCTCGGGCGCTTTCACAAACAAATAACGATAGACGCCAACACCGTTGATGCACAGCAGGCCAACATTCTGCCATCCCACTGCGAGACCCTGTTCGCCAAGAAATGCCCATGCGACCAGCGCCGCCGAGCTCGTCACAAAAATGACAAAGCCCCAGCCGGTCCATTGCGCGCCGAGGTTAAGCGAGACGATCAAAGCCGCCACCAGTCCCGATGCCGCGCCGTAAATCTGCAAGGCGGTCAGCAAGCTGTCGCTCACCCCGCCGCTCCGATCAGCTCGCGCCCGATTAGCATACGGCGGATCTCGTTCGTCCCCGCCCCAATGTCCAGCAGCTTCGCATCGCGCATGTAGCGTTCGACTGGCCAATCGAGCGTGTAGCCTGCGCCGCCCAGCGCCTGAACACTTTCAGCGGCGACGCGAAAAGCGTTTTCCGATGCCAGCAGTATTACCCCCGCCGCATCGAAGCGTGTCGTGTTGCCCGCATCGCAGGCTTTCGCCACAGCGTAAGTATACGCCCGCGCCGATTGCAGCGCGACATACATATCGGCGACCTTCGCCTGCATCAGCTGGAAACTGCCGATCGGTTTGCCGAACTGTGTGCGCTCTCGCAGATACGGGATGACAGTATCGAGACACGCCTGCATGATGCCAAGCTGCAATCCGGCGAGCACGACGCGCTCGTAATCCAGCCCGCTCATGAGGACCCCGACCCCGCCATTGACCGGTCCCATCACGCGGTCTTCGGGTATATGGCAATCATCGAACACCAGCTCTGCTGTGGGCGAGCCTTTCATGCCGACTTTCTCGATCTTCTGACCGATGGAGAAGCCTTCATCGCCTTTTTCAATCAGGAAGGCGGTGATTCCGCGCGATCCGGCGTGGCCATCGGTTTTGGCATAGACGACCAGCGTGTCAGCCTCAGGCGCATTGGTGATCCAGAATTTGGTACCGTTGAGCACGTATCCGCCCTGCACTTCCTCGGCTTTCAGCTTCATCGATACCACGTCCGAACCGGCGCTGGCTTCGCTCATGGCGAGGCTGCCGACATGCTCGCCGCTAATGAGGCCGGGGAGGTATTTCGCTTTCTGTTCTTCATTGCCCCAACGGCGGATCTGGTTGAGGCACAGATTGGAGTGTGCGCCATACGACAGGCCCAGCGATGCGCTCGCGCGGCTGACCTCTTCAACCGCGATCACGTGTTCCAGATAGCCGAGACCAAGCCCGCCATCTTCCTCTTCGACCGTAATGCCGTGCAAACCCATCTCGCCCATGGGTTGCCACAGGCCGCGCGGGAACCAGTCTTCGCGGTCAATCTTTGCCGCGAGCGGAGCGATCTGTTCGTCGGCAAAGCGGCCAACGCTCTCGCGGATCATCTCGGCGCTCTCGCCAAGCTGGAAATCGAAATCGGGGGTAGCTCGCATTGATCCTCTGTCCATTTGTATGCCCGGCCTCGCCGCGCCCGGCTTATGCGATAGCGGTGGCTGACAATTGACTTGCATTGCGCCTTAGCAACGCCGTCAGCAAACGCCAACGCCTTGGCTGACGAAGCAGCGGGTTGAATATGGTCGCACAGGCATACCGTTTTGACGTGCCGAAACTTTCATGTATTGCCCGGGACGTAAGTCTCGCTCCCGGAGGTAAGGCGCTGTGACTGTTGCAGAAAATGCTACTTGGCCTGTAGGCACTCCGCCAGCGAGTAACTTTTGTTCCGACGATGAACGCCTCATGGTGCTCGCCAGCTACGGATTCGATGCGCTCGCCGGGGACGATGAACTGGCAGGGATCGCAGGTTTTGCCGCAAAATTATGCGAAGCGCCCATAGCCCTTGTCAGCATTGTCGAGGCGGAACGGCAACGTTTCCTTGTGGCAGAAGGACTGGAAGAAACGGAAACGCCGCGCGAATGGAGCTTCTGTGCGCATGCCATGCAGGGCGGCGTGCCGATGATAGTGCAGAACGCGCTGGATCATCCAACCTTTGCCGCGAACCCTCTGGTCACTGGCCCGCCGCACATCCGCTTTTATGCAGGTATCCCGCTTATCAGTAGCGAGGGCGCGCCGCTCGGCACGTTGTGCGTGATCGATACTGAGCCGCGTTCCGAGCCGCTGTCCGACATCCAGCTGGAAGGTTTCACTGTGCTTGCGCAGGCGACCAGGCGCCGTCTGGATGCGCACAGGCAGGCCGGGATAGCCGGTGCAGAAATGGAACAGAGCGCGGAACGAGTGAATTTCGTGCTGAATAGCGTGCCCGATATTGCATGGTCGGCCGACGCGAACGGAGCGTTCGATTACGTCAACGCGCGCTGGGGCGAGATAACAGGCCTACCCGCCCCCACCAATGTCGAGGATTGGCGCGCCGCAATCCATCCCGATGAATATGAAAGCTCGTTGGCCAAATTCACTCACGCCTTGGCCAATACGGAAATGTTCGAGGACGAATGGCGACTGCGGCGGGCTGACGGATCGTATCGCTGGGTGCTGTCGCGCGCAGTCCCCTCGTCCAGCGACCAGAAAACCGCGCGTTGGTATGGGACAATCACCGATATCGACGATGCCCACAGGATTTCCGAGGAGCGCGAGTTGCTGGCCGGGGAACTCGCGCACCGGATCAAGAACATCTTTACCGTCATCATCGGGCTGATTTCGATGCATTCGCGCGGCGATGCCACGATCCAGGCCTTTGGCGAAATGCTGTCCGACAACATTCGTGCACTATCGCGCGCGCAGGAATTTGCGCTCAAATTGGACGGCCCGACCGACGATGATCTCGCCGCACTGCTCGCGATCCTGATGGCGCCGTATGGTGTGGCCGGGAAAAGCGCGATCAACATCAGCGGAGAAGAGGTCGCCGTGGGCAAACGCGCCGCCACTCCGCTCGCGCTCGTCTTCCATGAGCTGGCTACAAATTCCGCCAAATATGGCTCGCTCAGCGTGGCTGAAGGCCGGCTTGCGATATCGGTGACGCGGGCGGGCGACAATGTGGTGATCAAGTGGTGCGAGACAAATGGTCCCGCGACTCTCGCGCCGGAGGCGACCGGATTCGGTTCGCGGCTCATTAACATGGCGATCCGTAACCAGCTGACAGGCGGCATTGAACATGACTGGCGGGCAGAGGGTCTGTGCGCGGTTATCACCATTCCGGCAGAGCGGCTGGCCGAATAGCGCATCAACCGCTATCGCCTACGGACCATGGCAGCCGATCCCGACGCTTCATCCCCCATCCTGACATTTAACCGCGCCGAAAAAAGCTACGGCGATGATGGTGACGTGATCGCGGTAGGCGGGGTCGATTGCACCATCGCCGCGCGCAGCTTTGTCGCACTTGTCGGCGCGTCGGGATCCGGCAAATCAACATTACTCAAAATGGTCAACACGCTGGTCGAGCCAAGCGCGGGCAGGGTGTTGTTCGGCGGTGAGGATGTCACCGCGCTCAACCAATCGCATTTGCGCCGGCGCGTCGGCTATGTCTTTCAGGGCATCGGCCTGTTTCCCCATATTACGGTGAGGGAGAATATCGCCATCGGGCCGCGCCTTGCGGGAGAGCGGCTCCAACCCTCACGCATTGAGGAACTGCTCACGCTGGTAGAGTTGGAGCCGGAAATGGCCGGCCGGATGCCCGATGAATTGTCAGGCGGACAGCGTCAGCGCGTCGGCGTGGCGCGCGCGCTGGCGGGCGATCCAGAGATGCTGTTGATGGACGAACCGTTCGGCGCGCTCGACCCGATCACGCGCGATGCGCTGGGCGAGAAAGTGCGCGAGCTGCATAACAGGCTTGGCCTGACCACGGTCATGGTGACGCACGATATGGCCGAGGCGCTGCTATTGGCAGACCGGGTTCTGGTCATGGACGGCGGCTTTCTGGTGGCAGATGAAACACCTGCATCGCTGCTTGCGGGAGGCGGCGGAGAAATCGCGCAAGGGCTGGTCGCGGTGCCGCGCCAGCAGGCCGAACGGCTTGCTGCGATGGAAGCGGCGGGCGCGAACCATGGGAACACGGCCCCATGAATGGATTTTGGGAAACACTGTTCGGTTTGGGCGACAAGCTGGCGGCGCACGTTATCCTGTCCGCCAGCGCGATCGGATTGGGCATAGCAGTGGCTTTGCCGCTGGCTGTCTGGGCGAGCCGTTCGCGCAATGTAAATCGCATCGCACTTGGCTTTGCCAGTCTGGTGCAGACCATCCCGGCGCTGGCTCTGCTGGCGCTGTTTTTCCCGATCCTGCTCAGCCTGCGGTCCGTATTCGGAGAAGGTCTGCCAACCTTGGGATTTCTGCCTGCGCTGCTGGCGCTTGCGCTTTATGCGTTGCTGCCGATTTTGCGCAATGCCGTTACCGCGCAGGCCAATCTCGACCCCGGCATCTTAGAGGCTGCGGACGGTGTCGGCATGACCGCATGGCAAAAACTGCGGCTGGTTGAGGCGCCGCTTTCCGCGCCGTTCATCATGGCCGGCATCCGCACCGCGAGTGTCTGGACGATCGGCGCAGCAACGCTGTCCACCACGATCGGCCAGCCGAGCCTGGGCGATCCAATCTTTGCCGGATTGCAGACCCAGAACTGGGTGTTGGTGCTGGCCGGATGCTTTGCAAGCGCGGCGCTGGCATTGGTCACCGATTTGCTGCTGGGCCAGATCGAGCGCGGGCTGGCCGCGCGTAAACGCTGGCAATGGGGCGGAGGATTGTTGGCGGTGGCGCTCGGCCTGATAGCAGCGCTCGTATATCAGTTCGGCGATGACTGGTTCGGTGAAGAACGCGAGGAGGGCGATATCGGCCCTGTCATCATCGCCTCGAAACAGTTTTCCGAACAATATATCCTCGCGCGTTTGATCGGTTCGCAGCTTGAGCAAGCAGGCTTTGATGTCGATTACCGCGACGGGCTGGGATCAGCGGTGGTCCACAATGCTGTCGCGTCTTCTAACATCGACATCTCGGTGGACTACACCGGCACAATCTGGACCAACAATCTCAAACGAACGGACAACCCCGGGCGCGAGGCGATGTATGAAACGATCAAGGCGTGGGAGGCCGAAGAAAACGGCGTCCGCGTTCTGGGACGGCTTGGTTTTGAAAATGCCTATGCCTTTGCCATGCGGGAAGACCGCGCAGCATCGCTGGGGGTGGTTTCGCTGGAGGATCTCGTGCCGGTTGCAGGGCGCCTGACCGTCGGCGGCGATCCTGAATTTTTTGAACGCCCGGAATGGATTGCGGTCAATCAGGCCTATGATCTGAACTTCGCCGAAGAGCGCAATTTCTCGCCGACTTTCATGTATAACGCCCTGCGTTCGGGAGAGGCCGACGTAATCAGTGCCTACACGTCGGACGGGCGGATCGCGGCGGACCGTCTGGTCGTGCTCGAAGACCCGAAAGAGGCACTGCCATCTTACGATGCGATGCTGATGCTGTCTCCGCGCGTCGCAAACAACGAAGCCATTGCAGAGGCGCTGCGCCCCTTGATCGATGCAATCAGTGTCGAGGATATGCGCGAGGCCAATTTCGCCGTGGACCGCGAGGGCGAAGGGAAATTAAGCCCGGCACAGGCGGCTGAAGAACTGGCCGCAAAAATCGGGTTAGGGGCAGTCCGGCAGGACTAGGTCAGACGCAATCAGCGCGCCCGCTTCCAGATTTGCGTCTGGCAAAACGGGCCTATGCAGCCCTTGACCTCCAGCGTGTTCGTATCCCTGCGCCGCAAGATCGAACGGTAGGATTTGCCGGTTTTCGGATCATAAATGCGCCCGCGCCATTCATCGCTGTCAGCGGTAAAGCCAGACAGGACCGGCAGGCCCAGCAGCTTGCGGGTCTTCAGCTTGGGATCGGGATTGTTAATGTCGCGCTGATCAGGTCCGCCAGGCGGCGGCACCAGAAACCGGGTGATGCGCCCGCATGTGGATGAGCCGCATTTCCCTATGCTTACAACCGCATCCTTCTCCGCAGTGATCCAGCGTCCTTCAACGGAATCGGTCGCGAGTGCAGGGACCGCCAGAACGGCAAGCACAAGCGCGGCAGCTGTTTTACCAGCCAATTTAGCAGTAAGTCGCGGAGCCATCATCTTCTCCCAAATCGTCGATCGGTATTCGTTCGAAAGGGTGCAAAAGTTACACAGGACTAGTCGAAGCCTTCCCCCCGCGGCCAGCGCCTACCGCTTATGCCTAGAACCTTAAACAAAGCGCCCATCTGGTCATCCTCAACCAGACGATCACGTTGGCGCTGCACCTGATCCGCCATCCCGGGTGATTTGCGCTTGAGCGCCTCCAGCCGGGTGTCGATATGCAGCTGACGCAGCCATTCGCCCTGCATTTGCAGACCCATGAAATCCGCACCGTTGTTTTGTGCGACCTCTTGCAGCATCTCGAAATCGACATGCGCCGTCAGGTCCGCCTCGCCCGGATTGATTAGCGGATCGACCTTCTTGTGTTCTTTGAGAGCCTGCAATGTTGATCCGGCGCGCAGTTCGCTAGCCCCGTAATCGATAATCAGCGCAACGCCGCCCTGATTGACGAGGCGCTGTGAGATCTCCGCCATAAGCGCAGAAGCGGCTGGACTCGTTTCAATCATCGAACCTTGGGCGGCGCTGCGCCAGCTGGTTGGCACGATCGAATCCATCGGCTTGTCACCGGCAACAAATGCCAGATCATCGCCCTCCAACCCGATCATACGTTCATGCCACCCATTGGCGGAGCGGACGAGCTGGTGGATGGGAAGTGCATCGAAAAATTCGTTGGCGACGATCAGCAGCGGGCGGTCTTCGGGTAGGCTCGAAAGATCATTGTGAAACCTAACCTTTGGCACTGCCTGGCGCTGAAGCTTGCGCAATTCCATTGACCCTTCGACAAAGTGGACCTGCGGGTCGAAGCCATACTTTCCAGCCGTTCGCAGGACATCCCTGGCAAGAGTGCCGCGTCCCGGACCAAGCTCGACGTAATGAATATTGTCAGACGCGCCCATTTTCACCCACACATCGGCAAGCCAAAGGCCGACGAGCTCACCGAACATCTGGCTGATTTCGGGCGCTGTGATGAAATCGCCGTCATCGCCTAACGGGTCGCGGCTGTCATAATAGCGCGCATTGCTCTCCCCCATGAACTGGGCGAGGCTGATGGGGCCGGTTTCGCGGATCAGACGGCGGAACGTCTTACCCAGATCCTTTGCCTTCAGACGGGCGGCGACGGCTTCTTCTTCAGCCTTGCGCTCCTCTTCGGCCTTGCGCTCTTCTTCGGCGACTTTTTGTTCCGCCTCAGCTTTGGCTTTCGCTGCAGCTTCGGCCTCCTTGCGCGCCTTTTCCTCGGCCTGTTTCTTCGCCTCCGCTTCAGCTTTGGCCTTTGCCTCCGCCTCAGCTTTTGCTTTGGCTTCTGCTTCCTTCTTCGCTTTGGCTTCTGCTTCGGCTTTGGCTTTTTTCTCGGCCTCCAGCTTGGCCTTGCGCTCCGCTTCGGCTTTGGCTTTTTTCTCGGCCTCCAACTTGGCCTTGCGATCGGCTTCGGCCTTCGCTTTCTTTTCTGCCTCGGCCTTGGCTTTCTTTTCGGCTTCTAGCTTGGCCTTCTTTTCCGCTTCCTCGTGAGCCTTTTTCTCGGCAGCTGCCTTTGCCGCAGCTTCCGCCTTCGCCTTGCGCTCCGCTTCTTCGCGCGCCTTTTTCTCCGCCGCCGCTTTTGCTTTTCTGGCCTCTTCTTCTTTCGCCTTGCGGTCGGCTTCGGCTTTCGCTTTTTCCTCAGCTTCCAGCTTGGCTTTGTGTTCTGCCTCGGCTTTGGCCTTTTTCTCGGCCTCTTCTTTTGCTGCCTTTTCCTTTGCAGCTTGTTCTTCTGCGGCCTTCGCGAGGGCAGCGGCTTCCGCTTCCGCCTCAGCTTTTGCTTTGGCTGCCGCCGCTGCATCGGCCTTGCGCTTGGCTTCGGCCTTGGCCTTCTTGTCCGCTTCTTCGCGTGCCTTGCGCTCGGCCTCTTCCTTTGCCGCCTGTTCGGCAGCTGCTTTGGCCTCGGCTTCTTGTTTTGCTTTTAATGCCGCTGCTTCTGCCACCTTGCGCTCGGCTTCCTCGCGGGCTTTCTGTTCGGCAGCAGCTTTAGCCAGCTCTTCGGCTTCCTGTTCAGCTTTGGCTTTAGCTGCTGCCTTCGCCATGGCTTCATTAGCGGCCTTGCGCTTGGCATCCTGCTTGACCGGGGGCACGTCGATGCCGCCGGGCAGTGCCGCCGGAACGCGTGTTTCGGTTCCGTCGGGTTCGATCAACAACAGACCCGAAGGCTGCCATGCAAATTGTTCGTCGCTCAGGCGGTCGCCGACTTGCTTTCCGAGATGCTGCCGGTTCCCACCGGCTTCCTCGTCAGCGCGTAGAGCGTTACAATCAACCCAATCAAGATCAGCGGTATTGTTAGCCATTGCCCCATCGATAGCCCGGTCCGGGCCGCAAATTCCGCTAGCTGGGTATCAGGTTCGCGGAAAAATTCGTTAACGAAACGGGCAATGCCCATGCCCAGCGTAAAAATCCCCACCAGCAAACCGGGGCGATAGCGCGCATTTGTCTTCCAGAACAAGAGCATCAGCACAACCAGCAATGCCAGCCCTTCCAGTCCAGCCTGATAAAGCTGGCTTGGGTGACGGGCGATTTCGCCTGCGCGCGGGTCGGGAAAAACCATCGCCCATGGCACATCGGTGGCGCGGCCCCACAACTCGCCATTGTTGAAATTCGCGAGCCGGCCCAGCATCATCCCCATCGGCACGTTGACCGCAATATAGTCGCAAACCCGCAGGAACGACAGATTGCCGCGCCGCGTGACCCACGCAATCGCGATCAGCACCCCGACCAGACCGCCGTGAAAACTCATCCCGCCTTCCCATAATTTCAGGATGTCGAGCGGGTTGTCCCAGAGATTCGGGTTGTAAAAGATCGCATACCCGATCCGGCCGCCCAGAATGACCCCGAGCGTGCAATAAAAGAACAAATCATCGGCATGACGTTGCGCTAGCGGGGCGCCCGGCTGTTTGATCATCTTGGACAGGTGCCAATAAGCGAAGATCACGCCTAAAAGGTATGCAAGTGAATAGAAACGTAGCGTAAAAAATCCTAGGTCGATCCCGGGGCGCAGGCCCAGATCGGACCAGTAGATCGGATCGGCAACGGCGCCGCTTGCAGCAAGTAGTGACAGCATCAAAGGAACCTCTTAATAGCCATTGCAAGCCGCCTCAGCGACCAAAGTTGAGCGGCTTGTGGCACAGCGGCGCGTTGGGGGAAAGAGCTTTGGGGAAGGCCTGCCCAGTCAGCATCGCCATGCTTTAAACAAGTGTTTACCGGCGCCAGCAGATGCCGGATGCATCAGAGACGAGAGACCTGAAGGAGAGAAAGCTAGGATGCCCACACAGCTGGACACTGCGCTCGAAGCGATAATGAGCGAACTGACAAAAGACGGAATGCCGTTCGCGACCACCACGTTTGAACGTAACGGCGTGGAAATGCCCGCTTTTGCAGCCGCGCCTCCCACGCTCGCACATTACTTTGCACATTTCTGCAACGAGCATAAGGATATCCCCTTCCTCGTCGATGGCCACGTGCGCCTGACATTTGGCGAGACTTATTCCGCCGCCGTTTGCGTCGCGGAAGGCCTGGTCAAGCATCACGGCGTCGAGAAAGGCGACCGGATCGGCATGGCGGCGCGCAATTCGGCCAACTGGATGATCGCCTACATGGGCATCATCATGGCTGGCGGCTGCGCCACCTTGCTCAACGGGTTCTGGTCAGGCGATGAACTTGCCTACGGTGTGCGCCTCGCCGAGTGCAAGATGGTGCTGGCCGATGAGGGCCGTGCGAGACGGCTGGACGGCACCGATCATCCGGCGAAACTTGTCCTGTTCGAACACGGCGGTGCGCCTGCCGATGGTCTCGCCAACATCTGGGCAGCACCAGCTGATCTGCAAACTTCGGTGGCGATGCAAACGCTCGCCCAGCTAGGCCCAGACGATATTGCGACCATCCTTTACACATCCGGTTCGACCGGCAATTCCAAGGGCGCATGGTCCGATCACCGCGGCGTTGTCGCCGGTGTGATGAGTTATGTCAGCCAAAGCGCGATGGCGAAACTGCTGCTGGAAAGCCAGGGTCAAGAGCTGACCGATCAGCCCTGCGCGCTGATCGCGGTTCCGCTGTTCCACGTGACCGGCGAAGTGCCATTGTTCCTGCAAAGCTATGCCATCGCCCGCAAACTGGTGCTTATGCCAAAATGGGATGCCGAAGAGGCGCTGCGCCTGATGCAGAACGAGCGGGTCACCTATTTCGTAGGCGTCCCGCTGATGAGCTATGAAATGGCCACGCACCCCAATCGCGGACAATATGATCTGTCTGCCTGCAAAAGCTTCGCTGCCGGCGGCGCGCCGCGCCCTGTCGACCATGTGACCAAGATCAAGGAAGCCTTTCCCGAAGGTTTCCCGCTGCTCGGTTATGGCCTTACCGAAACCAATGCGGTGGGCTGCGGCAACTTCAACGAAAACTACCTCGCCAAACCGGGATCAACCGGGCGCGCATCGAAACCGATGGTCGACCTGCGCATACTCGATGATGATGGAAACGAACTGCCGCAAGGCAGCGTGGGCGAAGTTTGCATCCGTTCGGTCGCCAATTTCAAAGGCTATTGGAACAATGACGAGGCAACGCGCGAAGCCTTCACCGATAACGGTTTCTTCCGCACCGGTGATCTCGGCTATCTCGATGAAGACGAATACCTTTTCATTGTCGATCGCAAAAAAGACATCATCATCCGCGGCGGCGAAAATATCTCCTGCATAGAGGTCGAGGATTCGATCTACGCGCATGACGACATTGCCGAATGCTCGGTCTTTGGCCTGCCGGATGAACGCATGGGCGAAGTGCCCGCCGCTGTCATTCGCGTAAAAGAGGGCCGCGATCCGATGACGGCCGCCGACCTGCGCGAATTCCTGCTCGGCAATACGGCCCCCTTCAAAGTGCCGCTTGAGGAACATATCTGGGTAGTGAACGATGTGCTGCCGCGTCTCGGCACGCAAAAGATCGACAAGAAAACGCTGCGCCAGCAATACACCGAACAGGTGAGTGCTGCCTGATCCGCAAAGTGCCTGACCATCACCGGGCAATCCGAAGGAGCCGAATTTGACCCGCACACGTGTGCCCGGACAGCGCGCCATCATAGATCGCCGCGCGCTGTCCGAGCGCGTGTCGCAGCTTGCCGAAGCCGGTGGGCCGGACGCCCGGCAAGACATTGTCGGCGCATTGCGGGACGCATTATCAGCGGGGCGCGAAGAGCTTGACCGGCGGCTTTTGGAAAAACCATCGGCCGGACATGAATGCGCGGCGGGCCACGCGTTTCTGACCGATCAGATGATCCGTGTGATCCACGATTACGTGATCGCCCATGTCTATCCGGTCCACAATCGGACAGCGGCGGAGCGTCTCGCAATCCTTGCTGTTGGCGGCTACGGGCGCGCGGAGATGGCTCCGCATTCCGATGTCGATATCGCGTTTATCACCCCACTGAAACGCGCGCCTTGGTGCGAGCAGGTGATCGAGGCAATGCTTTATCTGCTGTGGGATCTGGGGCTGAAGGTCGGCCATTCCAGCCGCACCATCGGCGATACGATGCGCATGGCGAAAGAAGACCTGACAATCCGCACCGCGCTGCTCGAAGGGCGGTTGGTTTGGGGCGATGAAGGGTTATACGAAGAGCTGCGCCAGCGGTTCTGGCAAGAGGTCGTGCGCGGCAGCGAGCGGCAATTTCTCACCCAAAAGCTCGAGGAGCGCAACCAGCGTCACAAACGGATGGGCGACAGCCGCTATGTGGTTGAGCCCAATGTGAAAGATGGCAAAGGCGGCCTGCGTGACCTCCAGACGCTTTACTGGATCGGCAAATACACACACCGCGTGGAAACAGCCGCCGACCTTGTCGGGATCGGGCTCTTTACGCAAACCGAATATCGCAGTTTCCGCCGTGCAGAAGGGTTCCTGCTCGCGGTGCGTTGCCACATGCATGTCATCACGGACCGCGCCGAAGACCGCCTGACATTCGACCTGCAGCGCCAGGTCGCAGAACGCATGAATTTCGCCGACCGGCCGGGCAAAAGCGCGGTCGAACGCTTCATGCAGTTCTACTTCATGCAGGCAAAACGGGTCGGCAGCCTGACCGGAGTGTTTCTTTCCCACCTTGAAGAAGAGAACAACGCGTCGAAAGTGCGCAGCGGTTTCTTTGCCGGGTGGAGCCAGAAAAGCCGCGAGGTCAGAGGCTTTGTAATTTCCGGCGGGCGCATTCGCGCGCCTTCGGATGACTGGTTTGCCAAGGACCCTGTGCGCCTGATCGAGTTGTTTCAGCTGGCCGAGACTGAGGGCGTTGAAGTGCATCCTGAAACCATGCGTCAGGCGGATCGCGATTCGCGTCTGATCAATGCCAAGGTGCGCAAGGATCCGCGCGCCAATGCGTTATTCCTGGACCTGCTAAGCGGGCGCAAAGACCCTGAAACGGCCTTGCGCTGGATGAACGAGGCCGGGGTGTTCGGGCGCTTCGTTCCCGATTTTGGCCGCGTCAACGCACAGATGCAGTTCGACATGTATCACCACTACACAGTCGACGAACACACCATCCGCGCCATCGGGCTGCTCAGCCAGATTGAGCGCGGCTTGCTGGAAAAAGACCATCCGCGCGCAACCAGGGTGGTGCACAAGATCAGCTCTCGCAGGGCGCTGTATGTCGCGGTACTGCTACATGACATTGCCAAGGGGCGCGGCGGCGATCACTCGGTTCTGGGCGCCGAGGTTGCGCGTCAGCTTTGCCCGCGCTTTGGCCTTGATAGCAAGGAAACCGAGCTGGTCGCGTGGCTTATCCTTCAACATCTGCTGATGAGCTCCACCGCGCAGAAACGCGATCTCACCGATCCGAAGACAATCGAGGATTTCGTGGCCGAGGTGAAAAGCGTTGAGCGGCTGCGCAATCTCGCGATCCTGACCGCGGTCGATATCCGCGCGGTCGGGCCCGGAACTTGGAACAGCTGGAAAGGTCAGCTGCTGGGCGAGCTTTACGATGCCGCACAGGAACGCCTGCGGCTGGGTCACAAGCGCACCGGCAGAACGCAGCGCGTGGCCGCACGCAAGCAGGGCGCTGCCGAAGTGCTCGGCGAGAAAGCCTATCTGGTCGAACAAACAGGCGATCTGCTGAGCGATGCCTATTGGATCGCAGAACCCGAAGACATCATCGCCAAGAACCTGATCCAGTATGAAGAAGCGCGGCGGATCGACGATCATCTGTCGATCCATTGTGAGGTCGATGAGGAACGCGGTGCCACTCTGGTCAGCGCGATTGCGCCCGATCATCCGGGCCTGTTTTACCGGATGGCAGGCGGCATCCACCTTGCCGGGGCGAACATCATCGATGCGCGCATCCACACCGCAATGAACGGCTATGCCATCGACAATTTCCTGGTCCAGGACCAGCACGGCATGCCTTTCAGTGAGGAAAGCCAGCTCAAACGTCTAGAAAAAGGCATTCGCGACGCTCTGAGCGGCAAGAACGAATTGGTGCCCAAACTCGCCGCCCGTCCGCTGCCGCATTCGCGCGCCAAGGCGTTTTCCGTCGCGCCCAGTGTCAGCTTCGATAATTCAGCATCGAACCACTTCACCGTGATCGAAGTCACCGCGCGGGACCGGCCTGCGCTGCTCAACCGATTGGCCTACGCGCTTTTCAAGGCAAACCTGATCGTCCAGTCGGCGCATATCACCGCATACGGGGAATCGGCGGCAGACACATTTTACGTAACTGACCTAACCGGCAGCAAAATCACGGCTCCCGACAGGCTCGCCGAGATCGAAGCGGCGCTACTCGACGCGGCGAGCGACCGGAAACAGCAGCAGCTCGAAAACGCCTGAGCGCGGAAGCGGCTGATCGTAGGAAGTCTTCCGTCGGCCAGTGTAGGCCGCCGATCCGATGGTTAACGCAAGTAGGTTGCATTTTGCAGACTGAACGTTAAGGGCGAGGCCATCACCTAGGAGAGGATGACCATGACCAACCGTACCCCCGTGCGGCGCAGCTTTGGCATTGCCAAGCTTGCGCTGTTGCTTTCGACGACTGCCGCTTTCCCGTTTGCAGCGCATGCGCAGGATGCAGACGATACCGAAACCGCCGAAGAAGCGCCTCAAAAGCGCACCGGCGCACTCGACACGATCGGCAACATCATTGTCACCGGGACCAAGACACAAAATCCCGAAGACGTGCAAGACGTCCCCCTCGCTGTGACCGCATTCAGCGCCGACACACTCGAAGCGCTAAAAGTGCGCGATGTGCAGGGTCTTACCTATTCGGCTCCGAACGTGTCGCTTGACCAGATCGGCACCAGCCGCGGGACCGCGAACTTTTCGATCCGCGGGCTTGGCATCAACTCCTCGATCCCTTCGATCGACCCGACCGTCGGCGTTTTCGTTGATGGCGTTTACCTTGGAAACAATGCCGGCGTAGTATTTGACCTGTTCGACTTGGAAAGCGTCGAAATTCTTCGCGGGCCGCAGGGCGTCCTGTTTGGCCGTAACGTGACGGGCGGCGCGGTTCTCATCAACACCGGCAACCCGACCGAGGAATTTGAAGGCAAATTCCGCGCAGCGGTTGACGGTCCGTTTGCCGATGGCGGACGTGGCGGCGCCAACTACACCGTAAGCGGTGTGGTCTCCGGTCCGATTGTAGAGGACGTGCTGCTGTTCAAGGTTGGTGCGTATTACAACAAGGACGAAGGTTACTTCACCAACCTTTTTGATAATGCAAACCACGGCGAAGCCGAGACGAAGATCTTTCGCGGTGCACTCGAAGGGCGCTTTGGCGACCTTACGCTGACCGGCAAGCTCGACTATTTCGAAAGCGACGGCGACGGACCATCTGCACAGAACCGCGGCACGTTCGAACGCGATACCTTTGATTTCGCCATCGACTTTCCCGGCTTTTATGCTAACGAAATCTGGACCGGTTCGCTTACTGCCGAACTGGACATTGGCCCGGGAACGCTGACCAATATCTTCGGCTACCGCGAATATAGCGGCACGACCGGCGGTGACATTGATGCACTGCCAGTCTTCATCTTCCATTCGGATACCGAGACCGAGCAAGAGCAGATTTCGAACGAGCTGCGCTATGCGATTTCGACCGACAATTTCGATCTGACAATTGGCGGTTTCTATTTCGACCAAAGTCTTGCCTACACCGAGATTCGCGATCTGCCGCCAATTTCGCCGCTCACTTTCTACGGCGGTGGCCGTCAGGATCACGAAGTCCTGGGGGCATTTGCGAACGGTCAATTCTATCTGACTGATGCTCTTTCCATCATCGCCGGGATTCGCTGGAGCCAAGAGACGAAAGACGCGGCGATCACGTATATCCGCCCGCGCGTTGCATGTTCGGTGGTTGAAGAAACATGTCCGACCAGCGGCACAAACTCGCTGATCCCGACTGAAGAAAACGGCTTCACAGATGATGTGCGGTTCCGCAACGTCTCGCCAAAACTGGGACTCCAGTACGAATTCGAAGACAGCCAAATCTACGGTCACTGGACCCGCGGTTTCCGTTCTGGCGGTTACAATTTCCGCATCACGGATATTCCCGGTTTTGCCAACGCTGTGGCTCAAAGCGGCGCTCTCTCTTTCGGTGAGGAACAGGTCGACAATTTTGAGATCGGCGGCAAATTCCAGACCAGTGACGGCGCATTCACTATCAACCTCGCAGCCTATCTGACCGAAATTCAGAATATGCAGCGTGAAGTGAACGTCGCGGATCCGGGGTCGGGTGTTGTTCAGAACATTCTCAATACCGCAGATGCATCGATCCTCGGCTTTGAAGCCGAAGCGCGGGCACGCCTGTCAGATTCGCTTCTGTTCACGGCAAATATCGGCGTGATCGACGCGAGTTACGATTCGGTCCTGTTCGATATTTCAGGTGATGGGGTGATCAATGATGCCGATCTGGACTTGGCTCTACCGCGCGTACCAGAAGTTACCTGGGGTGTTGGCCTCGTGCATGAACTCCTGCTCGGTAGCAGCGAAATTCTGAGCCGGGTGAACTTCCAGTATCGTGACGAATTCGCCTACACCGACAACAACTTCGGGTTCATTCAGGACTCGAGCAATCTTGAGGCCAACGTCACCTGGATCACCCCGGTCGATGGGCTCAGCTTCTCGGTCTATGGTCGCAACCTGCTCGACCAGGTGCAGGCGGGCGGTGACACGCAATTGAGCGCGTTCTTCGGCGGGCCGCTCTCGACCGGCGTGGCGACCCCGTTTGCAGACAACCCGACCGGTGGCACTTTCTCTCCGCTGTCGAAAGGTCGTCAGCTGGGTGTCGAGGCGATGTTCGAATTCTGATCCTGAGCGATCAGCTCAAATCAAAGGAGGGGCGCTTTTCGGAGCGCCCCTTTTTTTACGCCTCCGCGATCAGCAACAAGGCGATGTTCGCGGTATCAAAACAGACAAAACCCCATTCGGTCGGCGCGCTCGATATCGGATTCCACAGCCCGTCATAACGATTGGCAACGACTGTCAGCGACGCCGCATCGAAGCAGGAAAGCAAGTCGGCTGCGCATTGTTCCGCTTGCCGCTTGCTTAGCCATGGTTGCGAAGGATTGGTGATCTGGCCCGAAAGCGCTTCGCACAGCTGCCCGATTGCCGAACGCGGCGCCTCAGCGGAGCAATGCGCGTCGAGCAATTCCCAATTAAATCCGATGGCATCGTAGCCGAGGCTGGAGGCGAACCCGTTGGCAATCGCAAAATGCAGGCCGCCGGGTTGCATCAGGTCAGTATGATGAAAAACGGTTTTCGCGCCGTCATTGAGGCGCGCGAGCCACCGATCCTCGAACTGCGCGAAATCGCTAGCCACCGCGCGCCCCGAACAGCGCCGTGCCGACACGCACATGCGTCGCGCCCAGCTGGATAGCGGTTTCATAATCGCCGCTCATCCCCATCGACAGGCCCGAGATGCCGTTGTCCGCTGCCAGCTTGTAAAGCAGCGCGAAGAATGGCGCAGGCTCGATCCCAGCAGGCGGCAGGCACATGAGGCCCGCAACCGGGATATCCGCATCACGCACCTTGCCCAGAAATTCGGGAAGCTGCGTGATGGCGCATCCGCCTTTTTGTTCTTCATCGCCGATATTGACCTGAACAAAACAAGGCACGCGCCGGTCCGCTTTGTCCATCGCCTTGGCAAGCGCTTTGAGCAGGCTGGGGCGGTCAAGCGCGTGGATACAATCGAACAGTGCGACCGCTTCGTCGGCCTTGTTCGATTGCAATTGCCCGATAAGATGCAGCTGGGTTCCGGCATATTGCTCACGCATGGCGGGCCATTTCTCCTGCGCCTCCTGCACCCGGTTTTCGCCAAAGACACGGTGGCCGGCTTCCAGAAGCGGCTCGATTTTCTCTGCGGGATGCGTCTTGCTAACGGCAATCAGGGTGATGTCCGCCGGATCGCGCCGCGCCGGTTTGCATATGCGGGCAATGTTCGCGTTCACTTCGGCCAAACGCGCGGCGGACTGGGTGGCTGCATTTTCCATAGCGCCGCGCTATAGGGCGCTCGTGCTGCAAGACCAATCCCTACCTCACATCTGGCTGATTTCAGATAAGCGCAATGATCACGTTCTGGAAGACGCGCTACTCCGATTGCCAAGGAGTTCGGGGTTCATCTACCGGCACTACCATCTCGATGATCCGCAAAGATTTGGCCGCTTTCGCTCGCTGCACCGGATCGCGCGGGCGCGGGGACATACGATCATCCTCGCCGACAGCGCGCTGACGGCGCGGGAATGGGGTGCTGACGGGATTTACGGTGCACCGCGGTCCCTGGTGCCGCGCCGCGATGGAATGCTGCGCTTGGCCACGGCGCACAATCCGAAAGAAGTGGGTCTTGCGAACCGTTCCGGTTGCGATGCAGTCCTGATATCACCAATATATCCCACCCGCTCTCATATCGAAGGCGTGGCTTTGGGTCCGGTCCGTTTCAGGCTGTTGGCGCGGCTGGCATTGATGCCGGTAATTGCCTTGGGGGGCATGGACACATTCCGTGCACAGGCGCTGGATTGGCCGCGATGGGCCGCGATTGACGGGCTCAGCTAACCGCACTCCGCTTGACCACGACTGCGTGAGGATTCATGGTGTGTTCTAATAGGAGCACCCCATGGCGACCCGCGCTATCAACACCCGTAAATCGACCGCAGACTGGCGCGCCGGGCTGCGCCGCAGCATCCGCCGCACCGCGCAGGTCACAGGCGCGGCTTTGCTGTTTGCGGCCATGGTGTTTTTCGCGCTTTCGCTGGCGAGTTACACGCAAACCGATCCCAGCCCGTCGACCGCAGCATCATCCGATCAGGTCAGCAACTGGATGGGGCTGTCCGGCGCCTGGGCGGCCGATCGCGCTTTCTTCATTTTCGGATTGCCTGCAATTCTGTTGCTGCCGCTGCTTTATATTTCCGCGCGCAAGCTGTGGCGCGACGTCGAAAACGATGCTGAGTTCGGTGAGGACGAGCCAACGCGCTGGTGGCTGCCCGCCGGGATGTTGCTGGCCGCAATGGTGCTGATTTCCACCGTCCTCGCACTCGCATTTGACGGGCCGGGCGGAACATTGCCGGCCCAGCTTGGCGGAGCGTCGGGCCTATTGGGCGCACGCGGTATTTATGCGGTGGCAGAGCGGTTCGGCGATCAGGCATCCGGCTGGATCGTGCTAGGCGGGGCATTTGCGTCTCTGGCGGGCGGAGTTGCCCTTGTCACTCGTGTGTTTGCGATCGACTGGCGGGCATTGCTGACGCTCCCGAAATTCCTTGGTGGAGGCGCACTGGGCGGCGGGCTGCTTTCTCGTTTGCCCTTTGGACGGAAAACCGATGATCGTCAGCTTTCGTTTGCGGACGATGAAGATGCAGCGCCTGCTCCCAAAGCCCGGCGCAAGGCAAAAGCTGAACCGGAACCGGTTGCCGACATCGCGCCGCGCCGCGCGCCGGAAATTACCGATCCTTCCGCGCCGCCGAAGAAGGCGTCTCCCTCGAAGCAAAAACAGAGCGACATGTTCGCTGCATACAACCTGCCCAGCCTCGACCTGCTGGCACCGATCCCCGAGGATTCCGGGCCAAAGCTCGACAAGCTGGCGCTTGAACGCAATGCGCGCCTGCTCGAAAACGTGCTCGACGATTTCAATGTGAAGGGCGAGATTACGGCCGTTCGCACCGGCCCGGTCGTCACCATGTACGAACTGGAGCCCGCACCCGGTATCAAGGCGAGCCGCGTCGTCGGACTTGCAGAAGATATCGCCCGCAATATGAGCGCGATTTCCGCGCGCGTCTCGCCCATTCCGGGCAAGACAGTGATGGGCATTGAGCTGCCGAACAAAGACCGGCAGATGGTGATGCTGAAAGAGCTGGCCGCCTGCGCCGCCTTTGCCGAGAACAAGGGCAATCTGCCGATCATTCTGGGTAAGGATATCGCTGGCGAACCGATCATTGCCGATCTTGCCGCGATGCCTCACCTGCTGGTCGCCGGTACGACAGGTTCGGGTAAATCGGTCGGGCTGAACTGCATCCTTCTCAGCCTGCTGTATCACTTCACGCCGGCCGAATGCCGGTTGATCCTGATCGACCCCAAGGTGCTGGAATTAAAGAGTTACGACGATATTCCGCACCTGCTCTCCCCGGTGGTGACAGAGCCGCATAAAAGCGTGCGCGCGCTCAAATGGGCGGTCGAGGAGATGGAGCGGCGTTACCGAATGATGAGCTCGGTCAATTCGCGCAATATCATCTCTTTCAACGACAAGGTGCGATCCGCGATTGCCAAAGGAAAACCGCTCGGCCGCCGGGTGCAGACCGGTTTTGACCCCGATACAGGCGAGCAATTGTACGAGGAAGAACAGCTCGATTACGCGCCCCTGCCGCAGATTGTGCTGATCGTGGACGAGCTAGCCGATCTCATGGTCACTGTGGGCAAGGAAATCGAAGTCCTGATCCAGCGCCTCAGCCAGAAATCGCGCGCAGCGGGCATCCACTTGATCATGGCGACCCAGCGCCCATCGGTCGATGTCATCACCGGCGTCATCAAAGCCAACCTGCCGACCCGTATCAGTTTCAAGGTGACCAGCCGCATCGACAGCCGCACGATCCTGGGCGAACAGGGCGCAGAACAGCTGCTTGGCAAAGGCGACATGCTTTACAAGCCGAACACCGGAGCGATGGTGCGCGTCCACGGCCCGTTTGTCAGCGACGAAGAAGTGGAAGCGGTCGCAGATTTCTGGCGTGCGCAGGGCTCGCCTGAATATGTGGACGCCGTTACCGAAGAACCCGAAGACGGCGGCGGTCTCAATTTCGAAGATGACCTCACTGCCTCAGACAGCCCGGAAGAGCGGAAATACCGCCAGGCCTGCCAGATCGTGATCGAAAACCAAAAAGCCTCCGGCTCGTGGCTTCAGCGGCAGATGGGCGTAGGCTACAACACCGCAGCCAAGTGGATTGAGCGCATGGAGAGCGAGGGTCTTGTTGGACCTGCCAACCATGTCGGGCGGCGCGAAATTTTCCGCGATCAGGACGGCAACCCTCTGTAACAAAAACCCGCAGGTTTGCCCGCGAGCGCTGATGTGAGTCTTACAGCACGCGCTAAACCCTGGCTTTTGCCGTCAACGGCCAGAGGGAATTTGCGGCGCAATCAAGAAAAAGTTCGTTTGAAATCAGCGAAGTGACTGGTTGAGAATTAGGGTTAGGATTTTCTAAATTACCACTGCGTAGAGATACGCAGATGTTCGATTATCACACCGTAACGCGGGCCCGCCGCGCCCTGACCGTGCTGTGCCTCGGCACAGTCGCCATTTTTACAGGTGCGAGCGCCTCTGCTCAGGCAGATGGCTGGACGCTTGAACCCGATGCGCGAGTGGAATTGGGGATCGTCAGCGCTGAAGCCGCTACCCGCGATGAACAGATCATCGTCGATGGCGATGCAATTACCGCCCGTGCGCAGGTCGGCGTGGATTTCGAAGACGAGGACACACGGTTCCGGTTAGAGGCAGACCGGATCGAAGTATTTCGGTTGGGCGAAGGGCGCAGCGACAGCAATAGGGACCGGATCACCGCCACGTTTGAACAGGAACTCAGCAACGACTGGGATGTTCAGGTTCGCGGCCGATATTACGATGATCTGGTCACTGCAGAATCGAGCGATACGGACGAATTGCAGGGTTCGGTTCGCGTTTCATACGAGCCGACCCGCGCCAACCGTTTCCGCGTTCGCGGCACGTGGCGGGATCGCGAATATGACAATAGGGCAGATCTCAAGACAACCGGAGAAGGTCCGCGGGTAGATGCGCAATATCGCCACCGGTTCGGACGATACAATTACCTGACATTCGACCTTAGGGCGGAATCGATTGAATCAGACGATCCCGATCGCGGATATTCCCGCGAATCCGCGAAAGCCTCTTACACCCAGCCGATCACGCCGGATTTGCGCGTGCGCCCCGCAATCGAACTGCTCAAGACCCGATTTGATGGGCGGCTGACGCCCGATGGCGACAGACGTGCGGATGAACTCATCGTGCCAGAAATTGAGCTGCTGTGGTGGCCCGACAAGTGGCGCGTCGAAGCAGAAGCGAAATACATCTTTTCCAGCAGTAACCAACCTACGCGAGAGCGTGAAGGGTACCGGCTCACTCTGACGGTCGGGTATGTATTCTAAGTTTGTAGCCAAGTTCAAACTGATAAGGGACCGCGCGACCCCGCAGGTCAGGCGCCCCTTTTACATCGGACTCGCTGTCGGGCTGTGCCTGGCGGTGCTCGTCGCGCTTGGCCTGCTGAATACCGAACAGTTTCTCGCGCTGCCTTCAGAATTCGAAGGCGTTGCGACGTCGCAGGCGATCTGGGGCCTTAAACCATCGAACCTGATGATGGTCCTGCCGCTGGGCGCATTTCTGGTCGTGCTGGCGCGCAGCTTTATCGGGTTGAAGGCATTCGGCCTGTTCACCCCCATGCTGGTGGCGCTCGCTTTCCTTCAGATCGGTCCGATCATGGGTCCGATCGTGCTCGGCACCTCGGTCGGCGTTGGCATGATCGTAGCCCCCAGCCTGCTGAAACTGCGCATGACGCGCGTCGGGTTCCTGGGGGTGCTAATCTCGCTCATCGTGCTTGTGCTCGTGGCGCTGCAGATGATCCTCGACACGCAATTGCAGGTCGATGCGTTTCCCGTCGTTGTGTGCGCTCTCGTAGTGGAGCGGTGGTGGCGACAATGGGAAAAAGACGGCCCGTTCGAGGCCGCGCATCAGGCGTTCAACACCTTCATGATTTCCATCGTCATTCAGTTCGTGATGGTTTCGCACCTCGCGCTGATGCTGATTGAGGCGTCGCCTCTGCTGATGCCGGGCGGCACAGCCATCGCGATTGCCATTCTGGGCCGCTATCGCGGGCTGCGGCTCACGGAAATCGGCCGGTTCGCACCCATCTGGCTGGAGCGAAGGCGCAACTCGCAAGCCGATGAATTGCCCGCAGACGTCCCGCTCGACCGGCGAAAACCCGAAAACGAACCGCCGGCGGACGAAAAACCTGTGGTTGCCGCTCAGTCAGTTGCAAAGGAACGCGCGCCGCCCCTCGAAGGGGCATGGGTTATCGCGTCGCACGATGACCTCATCCGCTTCAATCGAAGGCGAGTGCCCCAACCTCGCAAGCCTATGGAACCTGATAGCGAGGCTCAGTTTGTGCCTCGCATTGGTGCGTCTGGACGGCCCCCGGTCCACAATGCCTGGCTGATCCGAAAAGAAGAGGACGTCTGAGATGTTCATGCCGCTGCAAAAGATATTTCGCAGGGAGAAACGGGCGCGCAGCCTGATGCCTCAGCAGATGACCCCGATGGAGGAAATCCTCGGGATCAATATGCGCAACGCCCTTATCGCGAAATACAATCCGCGCATCGCGATTGAGCGGGCGCGTGACAAGGTTGCAGCCAAGGTCGCGCTTGAGGCTGCTGGGATCGCCTGCACCGGGACCGTCGCCGTGATCGACGATCACCAGAAACTGAACGCTTTCAAACCGACCCGCGACATGCCCGATTCCTGGGCGATCAAACCGGCACGCGGATCGCAGGGTGATGGCATCCTGCTCGCTGTGCGCCGCGAAGGGGACGTCTGGTTCAAGGGGTCAGGCACCCCGCTCACCGAAACCGATGTGATGCACCATATCCAGAGGGTTGTTGATGGCGGATTTTCCGGGGACACGGCGAGCGAGGACGCGGCGCTCATCGAACCGCTGATCATAGCTGATCCGACACTCGCCAACCTTGTGCCCGAAGGGTTGCCCGATCTGCGCGTCATTTGTCTTCACGACGAACCGCTCATGGCAATGCTGCGCCTGCCGACCAACGAATCCGACGGGAAAGCCAATTTGCACCAGCGCGCCATCGGTGCGGGGATCTCGCTTGAAACAGGGAGAATTACGCGCGCTCTGGTGCAAGGCGAGGCAATCACCCACCACCCCGACACTGGCACCAAACTGATCGGATACGAAGTGCCCGGCTGGGACCGGGTGCTGGAACTGGCGAGCCGGTGCGGCCCCGCCATCGGTTTGGGCTATAGCGGATCGGACATCGTGCTCGACAAAAACGAAGGCCCGCTCATCATCGAAGTCAATGCGCACCCGGGGATCGAGATCCAAAACATCTGCCAATTGGGGCTAAAAGCCCAGATGGCCGCCGTGGGCGAGGATTTCCGGTAAGGCGGTTACCCCGCGTCCGCCCCTGCTGCAGGCGCTTCGCCGGTCAGGTCTTCGCGGGTCATCACGATCTGTTCGTTCACCTTGCGCTCGTTCTCGGCCATTTTGCCAGGTGCAGAGGCAACCATCCCGACGCGCGCAAGTGATCCGTCTGGCCCCCAGTTCTTGACCCATTCCTGCAGGAACGCATCAAGGCCCGGAATTGCGCGCATATGCGCTTTCTTCACATAGACATACAGCGGACGCGCGCCGGGATAATCGAAATTGGCGATGTTTTCGTAGGTCGGATCAACCCCGTTCATCGGCAGGCCCTGAACCTTGTCGGAGTTTTCTTCGAGATAGGAGAACCCGAACACACCGACAGCGCGCGGATTGCTCTCGATCTTCTGGACGATCAAATTGTCCTGCTCTCCCTGATCGACATAGGCGCCGTCACTGCGCACTTCGGTGCAGATTTGCTGGTGGCGGTCCTCGTCTTCGTCCTTGAGCGCCTCCATCGCGGGATTGCTGTCGCACCCTGCCTCCAGCACCAGTTCTTTCAGCGCGTCGCGCGTGCCCGACGTGCTTGGCGGACCGTATACCAGGATCGGCACATCGGGCAGCGACGGGTCGACATCCGACCACACCTGCGCGGTCTGTTCCCCGCCATAAGGATTGGCGGCAAGCGCCTCATAAACGATCTGCGGTGACAGGTTTAGCATGATGCCGCCGGCTGCCGAGGCAAAGGCAATCCCGTCCAGCCCGACTTGCAATTCGATCACCTGATCGACGCCATTGGCGATGCAACGTTCGAATTCGGACAGTTTCATCCGGCGCGAGGCATTGGCCATATCAGGGGAATCTGCACCGATCTTGGAACAGAACAGCTGGATCCCGCCGCCCGTGCCGGTGGATTCGATCAGCGGCGATTTGAAATCGGGGTTCGAGCGCGCATAGCTTTCAGCCACCTGTTTGGCGAACGGGTAGACTGTCGATGAACCTACAGCACGGATGGAATCGCGCGATCCTCCGCCGCCGTCGCAGCCGCCCAGTGTCGCTGCCGCGAGGCCCAAGGCAACCATACCCAATTTGCGCATAAACATAGTTCTACCGATCCCTTTTCGCACCCTGCGCTAGGCGCGATCTGTGACACGGATATTACGTAGCAAGCGCAGCAATGCCACTAGTATAAAGTCCCTGCAAAAACGGTCGCCGCGTAAACGCAAATTAATGGTTTCGCCCTAGAGGATCGTCATGAATCTGACACGGGGTCGATCCTTGCGCGTGCTCGTTGGCGCACTGCTTGTGGTTGTTGGGGCTTTCGCCGCACACTTCCCTGCGCTTGCGGATCACACAGCTGCCCCATGCATGTTTCCGAGCGATCGGCCTCTGGCAATCATGGACGCAGAGGCCCTAGATCGGCTGACGGATGTAAAATGCTCTAAACTCTCCGGCGAGCCCGAAGGCGGCGACTGGACCACACGGCTTACCGTGGACGCAGACGCTAAGCCGCCAAACATTCTATACACGCGGCTCGGATATTTCGATCGGCTGGAAATTGCCGCACGCGATGTGTCGGGGAACTGGACGAAGCGGTCCTATACGATCGGCGAAGTGGAAACTGCTATCGGTGAGCCCTTCATTTACGCCAAACTCCCGCAGACCGAGCTTCCCACACAGATGGTCGTTGCGGAGTTTGTCGGCAATGGACACGGGCCGACATTGGTCAAAGCCGAATTGCGCAGCGAATTGCCGGCGCTGACAAACGATGACGTTATCCATCTGATGATCGTCGCCGCACTGGTCGGTGTCCTGCTGATCCCGATTGCCCTTGATGCCGCAATCCTGCTGGTCATGCGCCAGTCGTTCTTGGCCTGGCATATTGTTCTGTCTGTAAGCTTTGCCTTTCATATCGCTGGCCGGGCCAACCTGCTCGGGCTTGGGTTTCCGGTATCGGCAGATCTGTGGCGCTGGGTTCTCATCATGTCGATGGGCTGCGTGGTTGCCGCTGCGCTCATGTTTACGCGCAGTTTTATCGAGCCGGGCAAGCTTCCGGCTTGGCTCCAGCGCGCCATGCCGGTTGTGGCCATCTGGACTATCGGCATCAGCGCAGTTCACGCCGCATCTTTTGAGGTGCTGCGCCCGCTGGGCGGCAGCCTGCATTCATTCGGAATGCTCGTGCCGCTTGTTATTCTCATCCTATCTCTTGCCATTGCCTGGCGGCGCGGCAGCCGCGCGGTCTGGTTTCCCATGCTGGGCTGGGCACCGATTTTCATTTCCAGCGCCATCCAGTTTGCCACCCATGCAATCGGCATAGGGGTGCAGCAGGACGCAAATTCGATCTTCATGCTGGGCGTAATGTGCGAAGCAATCGCGACCGCTTTGGGTGTGGCCGACCGGTTCACGACTTTGCGCCGCGAACGCGACAAGGCGCGCCGCGATGCCGTGGTCCTTTCGCGCCTGTCGGAACGCGATCCGCTGACCGGTCTGATTAACCGGCGCGCAGTCACCATGCGGTTTGCCGATTTGCGCGCCGAGGGGTTTGATACATTCGCGCTGATTGACCTCGACCGGTTCAAGGCGATCAATGACCGGTATGGGCATCAGGTTGGCGACGCGACCCTGGTCGTCTGCGCGGAAGCTCTTTCCAGCAATCCTGACCGTGATGCGGTGGCGGTGCGGTTGGGCGGTGAGGAATTCGTCGTCCTGCTGCGCGGGCGCGACGCGATCAAGCGGGCAGAGGCACTGCGCCAGTCAATCCCGATCCACGTCGCCCACAATGTCGCCGGATTGGAATGGCCTGTCACTGCGAGCATGGGCGTTATCGAACTGCCACAGGCATCAAAGGCCGGCATTTCTTTCGAAGAGATGTATGCGCGCGCCGACCAACTGCTTTACGATGCGAAGAAATCGGGACGAAACCGGATGGCGTATGAACGGCTGAAAATGTTCAACGAAGCCCCTCCGCCGCGTTCCGCCGCCACTGCCAGCACCGCTGAAAAGGCAGCCTGAACGAGCGGCCAGCCGCTATTGCTGAAACGGCGCGAGTATCTCGGGCCTGACCCTTGCAAGCCGCTGCGTTGCCCGGTCTAACATCGCCCAGGTTGTTTGCGCCGTGACCAGCCGATTGCCCGTTTCATCGACGAATTCGACGTGCCGCACCGATTTCGCGCCGCGAGCGGGATCAGGTATCCATGTGGTGCCCGTTGCCGTTTCACCCGCTGCAATATTGCCGCGATAATCAATCTCGTGCCGGATCACGACCCAAAAGTATTGCTCGTGATCTTCGGGCCGAGCAACCGCGTCCCAATGGGCAGTGGCGAGGTCCTGAATCCACTGAACCCAGACCGTGTTGTTCACATGGCCCAGTTCATCGATATGCGCAGGCGCGGCGGCGAAGGTCTTTGTAAAAGCCTTGGTCACTCAGCGCCTTTCGCGTCAGCCATCCCCATCTGCCACAGGATAAACGCGAATTCCTCGGCCGTTTCGTAAAGCGAATTCCAGCGGCCAGACTTGCCGCCGTGGCCTGCACCCATATTCGTTTTCAGCAGCAGGACATTGTCGTCGGTCTTGTGCTCGCGCAGTTTGGCGACCCATTTGGCAGGTTCCCAATATGTCACGCGCGGATCGTTCAGCCCTGCGGTTACCAGCATCGGCGGATAATCCTGCGCGCTTACCTGATCGTAGGGGGAATATGACAGGATATAGGCGAATGCCTGCTTGCTTTCGATCGGATTGCCCCATTCCTGCCATTCGCCCGGCGTCAGCGGCAGCTCTTCGTTGAGCATCGTGTTCAGCACATCGACGAAGGGTACGTGGCTGACGATCGCGCCGTATTGCGATGGGTCCTGATTAATGATCGCACCCATCAGCTCACCTCCGGCCGATCCGCCGCTGGCGGTGACTTTGCCCTCTGCAGTATAGCCCTTTGCAATCAGGCCGCGCCCCGCATCAACAAAATCGTTGAAGGTGTTGGTGCGCTCATTCAGCTTACCCTGAAGATACCAGCGCCGTCCCAGATCATCGCCGCCGCGAATATGCGCGATGGCATAGGCAAAACCGCGGTCCACCAGGCTCAGCCGCGTGGTCGAAAAACCCGGCGGCACAGCATAGCCATACGCACCGTAAGCATACAGGTGCAGCGGCCCCGCGGCGCCGCCGTTTAGCGTATCGCGGTCCTTGCGCATAATGATGCTGACAGGCACCATCGTCCCGTCGCGCGCTTCGATCTCAACCCGCTCGGTGGTGTAGAGCGATGCGTCATAGCCGCTGGGGATTTCCTGCTGCTTCAGCTGTTCGAGCGAACGGCTGGCGACATCGTAATCAAACACCGTGTCAGGCGTGATCATGCTTTCATACGACAGCCGCAGTTTGGTCTGATCGTATTCGGGATTGTTGGACAGACCCGCGCTGTAACTTGCCTCGGGAAAGGCGATGGGGCTAACCATGGTCGGCGCGTCGTAAGTGCGCAGCTGAACCTGATCGAGGCCATTGAGCCGACCTTCGGTGACGAAGAAGCCTTTGAACAGGTCGAAATCCATCAGGTAGAATTCATCAGAACCGGCCAGCACCGTTTCCCAAACGTCCGGCGCATCGATCGATGCCTTGGCGAGGCGGAAATTGATGTGATCGTCATTGGTGTGGACGAACAGTTCGCCGTCACGGATGTCGATGTCGTATTCAACGCCCTTTTCCCGCGCGCGCACCAAAGTCAGCGGCGCGGTCGGATCGGCGGCCAACACAAAGCGCACCTCGCTTGTCTCGTTATCGCCGGCAGAAATGATCAGGTAATCTTCCTGTGCGGAAAGGCCCGCGCCGACGCTGAAACTTTCATCGTCCTCTTTATACAGCACCGTATCATCTTCGACCGGAGTGCCGAGCACGTGCAGCCGGGCCTCTAGCGTGCGCCAATTCTCGCTCGACGGGCCGTAAACAAGCGCAGTGTCGCCTGCGACCCAGACAAGGTTACTGCGCAGATTCGGAATTTCATCCGGCAGCAATT
Organism: Erythrobacter sp. MTPC3; assembly: GCF_042854385.1. Lineage (NCBI taxonomy): Bacteria > Pseudomonadati > Pseudomonadota > Alphaproteobacteria > Sphingomonadales > Erythrobacteraceae > Erythrobacter > Erythrobacter sp. MTPC3. Next base: position 137,298 of record NZ_BTGP01000007.1, on the reverse strand, counting down.
CACCGGTCTGCAAATCCTTGATCCGCGCCGTGTACCGCTCTGCCCCGCTGGTGTCGGTGGCATAGGCCATCAAACGGCCATCGCGGCTGATGGACAGGGCGCCGAGCCGGAAATATTCGTGACCTTCAGCCAGAGCCGTTTCGTCGAGGATCAGCTGATCATCACCGCCCGCGACAGGCTTGCGCCAATGCTTGCGGTATTGCGCTCCTTCCTCAAATTCGGACCAGTAAAGGAAATCGCCGCGCCGCTGCGGCACGGTGCTGTCGTCTTCCTTGATACGGGCGCGCATCTCGGTGAACAGCGCCTCCGTCAGCTCTTTTTGAGGCGCCATGTTCGCTTCAAACCAGGCGTTTTCCGCCTTGATGTGATCCAGCACATCCTCGTCGTCGATGGTCGGATAGGATTTGTCGTAGAGCCAGTCATATGGATCGGAAATGGTGATCCCGTGGTGGGTGTAGCTGTGCTCGCGCTTTTCCGCGACTGGCGGAGAGGTGGGTGCCTCGTGTGTCACTTGGGGTGTATCCTCGATGGTGGAAGCATGGGCCGGAGCCATCCCTAACAGCGCAAGCGCGGCGAAAGGGGCCAAACGTCTGGTCAGGGAAAAGGTCATGGGCATCTTGCGTTTGGGCGACATCATGAATCGCCGAGGTGGAAAGCGGAGGCCAACAGGCCTATGTCTAGGCGTAGTAATCACATATTCGCGCAGCACAATGGCGCGATGTAAGCAGGACACATCCCGATGCTGATGCAAACCCACGAAGCCCGTCTGAAAGCCCTGCGCGAAGAATTGAAACGGCGCGATCTTACCGGATTCATCATCCCGATCTCAGACGAGCATATGAGCGAATATGTCGGCGAATATGCGCAGCGGCTGAACTGGCTTACAGGCTTTGGCGGCTCTGCCGGGTTCGCTGCGGTGACACTGACCCATGCGGCTATTTTCGTCGACGGACGCTACACCGTGCAGGTCCGCGATCAGGTGGATGAAAGCCTGTTCGAATATCGCACCATCCCCGGCGACAGCCTGGGCGAATGGATCGTAAGCGTGGCCGAAGACGGGGCAAAGATTGCCTATGATCCGTGGCTGCATACGTGGAACTGGGTCGCTGCGCTGGAAAAGCAGGTTGAGCCCAGCGGCATTGCGATGGTCCCGGCTGAAACCAACCCGATTGACGCAGTCTGGGCCGACCAGCCCGAACCATCGGGCGCGCAGGCTATCGTGCATGATGATACGCTTTCGGGCCGACCGTCGGCAGAAAAACGCTCCGATGTGGCAGACTGGCTTACCCGGAACAAGCTGGATGCCGTGGTGATCCCTGCGCTCGATTCGATTGCATGGCTGCTCAACATTCGCGGCGCCGACGTGGCGCATACGCCGGTCGCGCTCTCCTATGTGATTGCGCACAAGGATGGCCGCGCGGAACTGTTCATCGCACCTGAAAAGGTAACGCCTGAATTGACCAAGCACCTTGGCAATGCGGTGAGCGTGCGCGGCCGCGACGAATTTACCGCAGCGCTGGGTGAATTTGCGGGCAAGCGCGTGAGCGTCGATCCCGAATTCGGTGTGGTCGGCATCGCGCAGGGGCTGCGCGAGGGCGGTGCGGATTTCGTGTTCAAACAGGATCCGACAATCCTCGCCAAAGCGATCAAGAACCCCGCCGAACAGCAGGGCCACCGCGATGCGCAGGCACGCGACGGTGCCGCCGTCAGCCGCTTCCTGCGCTGGCTGGAAGTGACCGCGCCATCGGGCGAAGTCGATGAACTCGCCGCCGCCGCGAAACTCGAAGGGTTCCGCCGCGAACACGGCGATCTGCGCGATACCTCGTTCGACACGATCTCCGCTGCATCGGGCCATGCTGCCCTGCCGCATTATAAAGTGGACGAGGACAGCAATATCTCGATCCCGCCTGGATCGATCTATCTGGTCGATAGCGGCGGGCAGTATCCTGCAGGCACCACCGACATCACCCGCACGATATGGATCAATTCCGCAGACGGCTCCGCGCAGCCGACAGCGGAAATGAAAGACCGCTTCACCCGTGTTTTGAAAGGCCATATCCAGATTGACCGCGCGCGTTTCCCGCAGGGGACTAACGGCGGCCAGCTCGATTGCCTTGCGCGGCAATATCTGTGGGAGGCGGGCGTCGATTACGCCCACGGGACCGGCCACGGCGTCGGCAGCTTTCTGGGCGTGCACGAAGGGCCGCAGCGGATTGCCAAACCGTCCGGCGGACAGGCCGGAACGGGGCAGGAATTGTTCGCAGGGATGATCTGCTCGAATGAGCCGGGCTATTACAAAGCCGGTGAATTCGGTATCCGAATTGAAAACCTCGTCCTGATTACACAGCAGGACATAAACGGGGCAGAGGGACCTTATCTCGGGTTTGAAACGCTCACATTCGTGCCTCTGGACCGCACCCTGATTGAGACGGACCTGCTGACCCAAAGCGAGATTGAATGGGTCGACAGTTATCACCGCGATGTGCGCGCGCTGATCGCTCCGCAGCTCGAAGGCGACGACCTTGCGTGGCTGGAAAGGGAGTGCGCGCCGCTTTAACCGCGCTTGGCGCTTAACCCTTGTTCTGGTAATGTTCTCATACCGCGAGTCGCAATCGGGCGCGCTCGCTTCAGGAGGACTTGCGAATGATCGGCTACGTAACTCTGGGCACCAATGATCTGCCACGTGCAGCGGCTTTCTATGATGCGATTGCCGAACATTTTGACGTCGGGCGGATGATGGAGTTTGAAACCTTCATCGCTTGGGGAGAAATGGGCGGCGCTCCGGGTATAGCGGCGACATTACCGTTTGACGGGAAAGAAGCGACCACCGGAAACGGCACGATGGTCGCGCTGCAAGTCGATGGGCCAGAAGCTGTGCAGGCGGTCTACGACACGGCCATTGCCAATGGCGCCGCTGACGAGGGGGCGCCCGGACCGCGCGGCGATGACGGATTTTACGCAGGCTATTTCCGCGATCCCGACGGCAACAAACTCAACGTCTTCTGCATGACCCCCGTCTAAGCGTCATGCGCGGATCTAACGCATTTCTCGCGCGCAAATGAACCAGATCGCGGCTTAAATGGCGGCGGGATTAACGGGTCTGTCAGGCTGATACATAGCGCGACAAATTTGCCGTTTTTCGGGATAATCCTGCGACACAGACCCTCTAGAACAGGTTTCATGAGTTGCGGCGGGCATGCCATGGCAAACCCCTCCCCTTTGACAACACGGCCCCTCCCCCTGTGCCGATTGTCTTGCCCGGCAGGTTCGCCGCAGCTCTTCGATAGTAACGAAGTTTTGGAGAATATAATGCGTAAACTGACATTGACCCTTTCTGCTGCCGCCCTTGCACTGGGCGGCGCCGGCGTTGCCTTGGCCGATGGCCACTCGGGCAAACGCGGCATGATGAATGCCGACGCGGATGGCAACGGCATCATCACCCTTGCCGAAACCAAGGCGAAGGCGGACGAACGCTTTGCCAAGATGGATGCAAATTCCGACGGTTTGTTGAATGCCGAAGACCGCGCAGCAAAGCGCGCTGAACGCTTCGCTGAAACCGATGCAAACGGCGATGGCGAAGTCACTGCCGAGGAAATGGCCGCAGCGCGCGAAACCCGTCAGGCTGAACGCGCCGAACGCCGGACAGAGCGCCGCGCAGAGCGCTTTGCCTAACTCGACACCGATAACAGCGGCGGTCTGAGCGAAGCGGAAATGGCCGCTGGCCAAGACGCCCGGAGTGAACGCCGCGGCAATCGCGGTGAGATGCGCCGGGGCGCAAAGCGCGGCGGCAAGGGCGGTATGAAGATGCTGCGTCAGGCCGACACCAACGGTGATAACGCGGTCAGCCGCGCTGAATTCGACGCCGCGATCGAAGCCCGCTTTGCCAGGGCCGATGCCAACGGTGACGGTTCAGTTACCGCCGAAGAACGCGAAGCAGCAAAAGAGGCCCGCAAACAGCAGCGCGGCGAACGCGGTGAACGCGGCCAGCGCGGCGGTGCAGCCACGAACTGACGCGCAAGTTTTGATCCGGGCGAGCTGATTTACCTCTCACCGTCCGGATGAAACCCTCCCGGCCCGGCACGCCGACCCATCGCGGGTTGCGCGCCGGGCCGGTTCCTTTCATGACAGCCGCGCGCGCCGTGCCTTTCGCAGTGCGCTACGGCTTACCCAAGAGATTTCGAGATGAGCGACGACACCCTGATTTCAGTCCTTCTCGTCGATGACGAGCCGACTTTGCGTGAACCGCTGGCTGAATATTTGACCGGTCAGGGTTTTTCCGTGACCGAAGCTAACAGCGCAGCAGCTGCGCGCAGCGAACTGGCGAAATCGACGTTCAATATCGTCCTGCTCGATATCATGATGCCTGGCGAAGACGGTCTGTCGTTTTGCCGCCATCTGGTCGAAACCCAGAAAATTCCCGTCATATTCCTGACCGCCCGCGGCGAACCGACCGACCGGATTGTCGGTCTGGAACTCGGCGCGGACGATTATGTCGTCAAACCGTTTGAGCCGCGCGAGCTCGTCGCGCGAATACGTACGGTCCTGCGCCGGGTTGCGCGCGGACCGGTGGCCCATGAACAGTCCGAAGACTGGCTCTACAAATTCGAAAACTGGCAGCTTGATCCATTGAAGCGCAAGCTGATTGATCCCGAAGGCGCGGTGATCCCGCTATCGACCGCAGAGTTTCGACTGCTACGCGCGTTTCTCGACAATCCGCGCAAAGTGCTCGACCGCGACCGGCTGCTGGACATGGTGCAGGGCCGCACCGCGCACCTGTTCGACCGCGCAGTCGATAACCAGGTCAGCCGCCTGCGCCGCAAGGTTGAAGAGGACAGCCGCGATCCGTTATTGATCCAGACAGTGCGCGGCGGCGGATACCGCTTTGCCGCCGAAGTCCGCCGGGCACCGCTCGGTTCTGGCCCCGGTTCCGGCCCTGAATCTGCATGACGAAATTGCTGCCTCGAAGCCTTTTGGGCCAGACGATGATGGCCATCGGTGCCGCGCTGCTTGTCACCCAGCTGGTGTCTGCGGCGCTGCTTTACCGGGCAGTTGAAAACCGCCAGATCACAGGCCAGCTCAACCGCGCGGCGATCAGCCTGCTGGTCGATCCCGAGGCACGCAGCAACAGGATCGACCGCGCGCTGGAGCGGCGCGGCCTGCGCGGCAATGGCAATGACCGCAGGCAAAATCGCGGTAGGCAGAATCGCCGCATCAGAAACAGCGACACCGCGCCGCTGCTTCCGGGCGAGGCGAATATGGACAGTCAGGTGGCGGAGCTGACCAATATCCTCGGCAGCCAGGGGCTTGATCCCGTTGCGGTCCAGGTGACGCGGCGGCGCGCCGGTGATGACCCCGTCCTACAAGCGCGCGCAAGCAGCAACCGGCGGTTCGCATCACGCGCTGGCTGGGCCGACGAAACGCTGCTGGTGGCTGGCATCCAGCTAGAACCGGGCGGTGTCTGGCGTGTGTCGCGCACGATCGTCCAGCCGCGGGAGCCGCGCACCATCGGCGCAATCGTGACACAAACCGCAATGCTGTTCGTGGTGCTGATGGCGGTGCTGTTTTTCATCCTGCGGCGGATCACCCAGCCGCTCGCGCGCCTGACCGCGCGGGTAAGCGATTTTTCCGAGCATCCTGAACAGACCCGGCCGCTTGAGGAAAGCGGCCCAGCCGACATGCGCGGGCTGATTGCGGCGCATAATGCGATGGAGACCCGCATCAGCGCGCTGCTGGATGAGAAAGACGTGATGCTGGGCGCCATCGGACATGACCTCAAAACACCGCTCGCCGCACTGCGCGTGCGGATCGAAAGCGTGCCGGATGAAAGCCAGCGTGAACGCATGGCCGCATCGATTGAGGATATCACCGCGACTTTGGACGACATCCTGACGCTGGCGCGGGTAGGCCGTTCGCAAAACGAGATCGAAAAGGTTGAACTGGGCGCGCTGGCTGGCAGCATTGTCGATGAATTCGAAGATCTGGGTGAGCCGGTCACTCTTGGCAAAACGTCGCGGACGGTTGCTCCGGTGCAGGTCACATGGCTGAAACGGGCGCTGCGCAATCTTGTCAGCAATGCCGTGCGTTACGGCGAGAGCGCGGCGGTTTCGGTCTTTTCCGATGGTGATCAGGCGGTGCTGCGCGTTGATGATACCGGTCCCGGCATCCCGCCAGACCGGATCGCCGATATGCTGGAGCCGTTCACTCGGGGTGAGGCTTCGCGCAATCGCTCCACCGGAGGAGCAGGCTTGGGCCTGACGCTTGCACGGGCGATTGCCGAACAGCACGGAGGCACTCTGGTGTTGGCCAACCGCGAAAACGGCGGGCTGCGGGCGGAGATCCGTATTCCGCTGACCGCCCGCCAAACGCCCTAACGCATCAGCCCGCCGATCAGGTTGCGCACGAACCGGCCTGCAATCGGACCGGCAAGGTCAGTCGCTATCGACCCCGCAGCCGATGTTATGCCCGACGCGACCGGATTCGCGCGGCTTTTCTTGCCCAGCACTGCTGCCGCCGCCGCACCGGCCATGCCGCCAGCGGCAACCTTGGTCCCGCGCGACATTGCTTTTTCCCAGATCGATTTGGACTTGCGAGGACGCTTGCGCACTTCCTCTTCGCCTTTTTCAGCAACCTCTTCGGCGGTTTCAGCGGCGTCGGCGGCTTTCTGCGCGAGCACTTCCTCGGCGCTTTCACGGTCGATTGCCTCGTCGTATTTGCCGTCAAACGGGCTGACCGACTGAATGATTGCGCGCTCTTTTTTATTCACCGGACCAAGGCGCGAACGCGGCGGTTTGATGAGGGTGCGCTGCACGATGGTCGGCGCGCCTTCCTCATCCAGCGTTGAAACCAGCGCCTCGCCTACGCGCAGTTCGGTGATGACCTCCTCTGTGTCCAGATCGTCATTGATGCGGAATGTTTCCGCCGCCGCCTTGATCGCGCGCTGATCCCGTTTGGTAAAGGCGCGCAGCGCATGCTGGACGCGGTTGCCGAGCTGTCCGGCGACTTCTTCGGGAATGTCGATCGGGTTTTGTGTGACGAAGAACACGCCAACACCTTTGGACCGGATCAGGCGAACGACCTGCTCGATCTTTTCCTGCAAAGCCTTGGGCGCATCATCAAACAGCAGGTGCGCTTCATCAAAGAAGAACACGAGGCTGGGTTTTTCCGGGTCGCCAACCTCTGGCAGGCTTTCAAACAGTTCTGCCAGCAGCCACAGCAGGAACGTCGCGTAAAGTTTGGGGCTGCGCATCAGTTTATCGGCGGCCAGCACATTGACATAACCGCGCCCGGTCTCATCCGTTTTCAGGAAATCGTCGATCTCCAGCGCTGGTTCGCCAAAAAAGTGGTCCGCGCCTTGCGCTTCGAAACTGAGCAATTGCCGCTGGATCGCGCCAACCGATTGCTTCGACACATTGCCGTAAACGCCGGACAGCTCTTTTGAATTTTCGTATGCCCATTGCAGCAGCGATTGCAGATCGCCGAAATCGAGCAGCAGCAGGCCATTGTCATCAGCATGGCGGAACACGATCTGCAGCACGCCTTCCTGCGTATCGTTAAGGTCGAGCAGGCGGGACAGCAGCAGCGGCCCCATTTCGGTGATCGTGGTGCGGATCGGATGGCCCTGCTCTCCGTAAAGATCCCAGAAAATGACCGGATTGTCGGAATAGGCGAAATCTTCCATGCCCAGATCCTTGGCCCGCCCTTCCAGCTTGTCGGCATGTTTGAAAGTGGGCGAGCCGGGCATGGCGATGCCGGACAGATCGCCCTTCACATCGGCGACAAATACCGGGACGCCGTTTGCGGAAAAACTCTCTGCCAGGCCCTGGAGCGTGACGGTTTTGCCCGTGCCGGTCGCACCTGCAATCAGCCCGTGCCTGTTGGCCCGGCTTAAAGCGAGGCTCTGATTTTCGCCATTACCGCCCAACCCTAGGAAAATATCGCTCATGCCGGGACTGCCCCTTACCGTTTGTCCGTTCGATGCCGGAATGCAGAGCCAAATCGTAGCGGTCAAGCACTCGACTTGATCTGCCAATGGGCTAAGGCGCATCTCATGGGTTCCAAAGCTCCATTCGTACTGCTTGACGATGCGCGCAGCGAAAATGCTGCCGATGCGTTGCTGTATGAAAACCCGTCAGAGATTTTTACAGCCGTCCGGCCCGATCAGGTAGAGGACACGCTAGCGCGCGCGTCGAAGGCGCAGGGCGAAGGGCGCGGCACGCTGGCAGGCTATATCGCGTATGAAGCGGGCCTTTCGCTGGAGCCGAAACTGGCCGGTGCAGCGACGGGGCGCAGCGGCGATGCTGGTCCGCTTGTCTGGCTGGGCCTGTTTGGTGAGCCGCAGCGCATCCCTGCGGCCGATGTCCCGGCGTGGCTGGCTGGCCAAAGCGATGGCACCGCGTCTGTTGGGCCGATGGAGCCGCAGCTTTCGCCCGGCGGATATGACGCGGCGTTTGCCGCCATGCGGGAGGCGATCCATGCGGGCGATATCTATCAGGCCAACCTGACCTATCCGCTGGCCGGTTCGTATCGCGGCGATCCGATTGCGCTGTACGCCTCGCTGCGCCCCTCAGCGCAGGCGGGATATGGCGGCATCCTGTTCGACGGATCGCACTGGCTTCTAAGCTTCTCGCCCGAATTGTTCGTCTCGCTTGACGGGGACAGGGCAAAGGCCAAGCCGATGAAAGGCACGCGGCCGCGCGGCGCAGATGCCGCCGAGGATGCGCAGCTTGCCGAGGAACTTGCCTCTTCGGTCAAAGACCGCGCAGAAAACCTGATGATCGTCGATTTGATGCGCAATGATCTATCGCGCGTGGCGGTGCCGGGCAGCGTGCGGGTCGATGCGCCTTTCGCGGTCGAAAGCTATCCCACGGTTCACCAAATGGTTTCCAGCGTGCGCGCGCAATTGGCGCCCGAATACGGCGCGATGGATATGGTGCGCGCACTGTTTCCCTGCGGGTCGATCACCGGAGCGCCAAAAATTCGCGCAATGGAGCTGATTGGCGAACACGAGAGGGACAGCCGCGGCCCTTATTGCGGAGCAATCGGCCGGATCGATGCAAACGGCGATGCGGCATTCAACGTGGCGATCCGCACGCTGCGCCTGACCCCTATTGAAAACGGTCAGGGCACTGCGGTTCTGGGCGTCGGCTCGGCAATTGTCGCGGACAGCGATCCGATGGCCGAACGGCGTGAGTGCGAGGTCAAGGCAGGCTTTATCCGCCGGTCATCACCCGATCATACCGCGCCGCAATTCGACCTCATCGAGACAATGGAATTCAACCCCGAAATCGGCATCGCCCTGCTGGAGCTGCATCTGGCACGCATGAAGAAAAGCGCGCAGGCGCTAGGGTTTGAATTTGATCGTCATGCCGCGCGCAACCAGATCCAGGCGCTGTGTTTCGAGCTGGAGCAGCCGGCAAAGCTGCGGATGCTTGTCTCGCGCAAAGGCGCAACCGCGCTTGAGACCGGACCGATGCCAGCGGCCCTGCCTGATCCTGCACCCGTGATCGCGCTGCCCAACCCGCTTGATCCGTCCGACTGGCGGCTTGCGCATAAAACCAGCGACCGGGGCTTTTACGAGGACGCGCTGGATGCAGCGCACGGCGCGGGCGCGGTCGAGGCTATTCTGGTGCGCGGCGATGGCCTTGTGACAGAAGGGTGCTACACCAATATCTTCGTAGAGCGCGATGGAATGTTGCTGACCCCGCCTGCCGCGCTCGGCCTGCTGCCGGGCGTCTTGCGCGAATTTCTGATCGAGAAGAAAAGCGCACGCGAGGCCAACCTGACGCTGGACGATCTTTCCCATGGCTTTCTGCTCGGCAATGCCGTGCGCGGCCTTTTCAAAGGCACGCTGATATGAATATCCCGATCCTGTTCGAAGACGGCGAGGCGCTTGTCATCAACAAACCCGCCGGATTGCCCGTCGACCGGCCAAAACGCGGCGGGCCGGCGCTGTTTGACCATATCGAGCAACTGAAACTCGGCTTCCAGCGTCCGCCTGTCGCGGTGCACCGGCTGGACACCGACACCAGCGGCTGCCTGCTGATGGCGCGCAATCCCAAGGCGCTGAAACGGTTCAACAAGGCATTCGAGGATCGGCTCGTGGGCAAGACATATCTTGCCATCATCGATTTCGAGCCTGCGCAGCCATCCGGCACGATCGAATTGTCGCTTTCCAAGATCAGCTCGGCGGAAAAAGGCTGGCGCATGATTGCTGCGAAGAAGGGCAAACCTGCGATCTCTCACTGGGAGCTGCTGGAAACCATCGGCGAAGGGAGCAAGAAACGCTCGCTTATCCGTTTTCGTCCTGAAACCGGGCGCACGCACCAATTGCGCGTCCACGCATTGCAAGGGCTGGGCGCGCCGCTGCTGGGCGATCCGGTTTACGGCCCTGTTCGCGGACAGAATAAAGGCGCGCCTCGCACCATGCTTCACGCAGAGGCGATCCATGTCAGCCGCGCGGGCAAGGATGCAGTCAGCGCCTTTGCTCCGTTCCCGGAAGATTTCATTCGCGCCGGTCTGACTGCGCCTGAACCGCCTGCCCCGCCAGAGCGTAAGCAAGCCGAACCGGCGCCGACCACCGACTGACTCTGCCCGATGGATAAGGATCTGCTCAACCGCGCGCACGGCGCAGCAGAGGAAAGTTTCCTCGCCGGGTCGGGTCCGGGCGGGCAGAACGCCAACAAGGTCGCGACCGAGGTGCAGCTGCGCGTCAACATTTACGCGCTGCGCCTGCCGCCGCCGGTTTTTGCGCGGCTGCGCGACATTGCCGGGTCAAAGCTGACGAGTGCGGGCGACCTGCTGATCACGGCCCGCCAGCACCGCACGCAAGATGCGAATCGGCAGGCCGCGCGCAACAAACTTGAAGAGATATTGGAGGATGCGCATCGCCAGCCGAAAAAACGTGCCAAAACGCGCGTAAACCGGATCGGCAAGACGAAACGGCTGAAATCCAAGAAAGCGCGGGGGGAAGTGAAGGCAAAACGGGGCAAGGTCAGCCGTTCCGATTGGTAACCGGCGCGTGCTGTTCCGCTTGACTTTTGCACATGGTTCGCTCATTTGCGCGCCCTGAAACGGCGGTGCACGACGCGCCGCCCTTATTTTTTCAGGCCGACAGGCCACCACCCGATCTTAGGAAACCATCATGGCGAAGCCTGCAACCGTCAAGATCAAGCTCGTCTCGACCGAGGGCACGGGCTTTTACTACACGACCAAAAAGAACCCGCGCAACATCACCGAAAAAATGGTGTTCCGTAAATATGATCCGGTCGCGAGAAAGCACGTCGAATTCAAAGAAGCGAAGATCAAGTAAGTCTTTGCCAGTCAGGCGATTGGCCGGGCATTTGCATCGGCATCACCTTGCCACTTGAATTCCTTGCAGTTCAGCCGCAGTTCAACGCCTCATCCATAGGACACGAGGCATGAAATTGCTGAACCCATTCTCCGATAGCCGTCCCCGCAATCTGCCGGGCCGAATCGCCCTTGCCGGGGCAGCAGGCGCGCTTGCGCTGACCGTCCCGCTCGGCTCACCCTCCCAGATTGTGCCCGCAGCGCAGGCGCAGGCGACCAGCGCGGATATGGACCGCGCGGTATCCGCCTTGCGCGCCATTTCGACCATGCGCGCCGATTTCACACAAACCGACCGTGCCGGAAACATCGTGCGCGGCACGATGACGCTGAAACGTCCCGGCAAAATCCGCTTTGACTACGGCAAGGATGCCGACCTTCTGGTCGTGTCCAATGGCAAATCGCTGTACATGGTCGATTACGAGGTACGACAGGTCGAACGCTGGCCGATCCGCAATTCGCCGCTCGGCGCGCTGCTGGATCCGGGCCGCGACGTTAAGCAATATGGCAAGCTCAATCCGACCAGCAATTCCGACGTGCTGAGCATCGAGGTGCGCGATCCCAAGCGGCCTGAATTCGGCGTCATGAACCTGATCTTTGTTCGCAATCCGGCTGCTCCGGGCGGAATGCAGCTGACCCATTGGGTCGCGCTGGATGCGCAGAATTATCGCACCACCGTGCGTCTGACGAATCACCGTTACGGAATGAGCGTGCCGGAAAGCACTTTTAAGTTCCGCGACCCGCGCCGCGCGTCTCGTCGTCCGGGGTAAACGGTTCAACGGCCAGAAGTTGTAGGAATGCGACAAAACCCGCGCATCATTCATATACGTGAAAGCCGGAAGCGCGTATTTCTACAAGAACAAGGAGGCTGAAGGTCTAAGTTCCCCCCCTGTTGCTATGATCTTCGTGAAGGCCGTCTTGGACAAGCGTGACGAACGCTAAATGGACCCCTGCCCCACCGCCCCCGGGGTAGGGGTTTATTTTTGTCCGCCCGTTATTCCCAGCCAAACGCCTTGCGAATGATGTCGTAGACCTTGTTCTGCTCCATCACGCCGCGCGCCTCGCCTGCGCCGGGGCCTTGCGCGTAAAGCGCCACGTCTTCGCCCGCATGCGTTTCGCTGCCAGTGGGAATTGCTGATTGCTGCTGCGCGTTGACGCCGGTTTCAGGCATGGGCCGCTCCGCCATGTTGGCGATGGAGCCGGGGCCGTTACCGTATCCCAGGGTCGTGTAGGGTTTACCATCCTCGGCGGTGGCAGCCTCCGCAACTTCTTCGCCACCTTCGGCAGGGGGGACGACCAGCCCAAGGATGTCGTTACCGCGCCGCGGATAGCCTGCGATGGTGAAAACGTGGCTGTGATCCGCTGTCACCAAGATCAGCGTTTCTTCCGGATCGGTGTTGTCGATCGCGTATTGGATCGCGCGCGCGAATTCGACCGTTTCTTCCAGCGCCCATCCGGCGCGCCCGGCATGGTGACCGTGATCGATGCGGCCCGATTCGACCATTAGGTAATAGCCATCGGGATCGCTCTGCAGCCGCCCCATGGCTTGCGCGGTCATATCGGTCAGCGTCGGTTCGGCGGAGGTTTCCTCGCGCTGGGCCATGTAGGTCATGTGGCTTGGCGAAAAGATACCCAGCACCGGCTTGTCCATCGGTGCAGCTGCCAGTTCGGCGGCATCGCGCACAAAGCTGCCGCCTGTGCGGGCGGCCCAATTGGCGGGCAGGTTCGCGCTTTCATCGGCGCGGCGTCCGCCAAATTCGCTGCCAAAGAACGCGGCCAGACCGCCTCCCAGCGCCACGTCCCACTCGGCACTTATCAGCTGGCTTGCAATATCATCACAGCCCAGACCCTGCTGGTCTTCCGGGATTGCGGCATCAGCCTCCCAATTGCGGTCCGCACTGCGCGCGTAAACGCTGGCAGGGGTCGCATGGGTCAGGCGCGCGGTAGAGACGATGCCAAGCGCTAAGCCTTTGGCTTTCACTTCCTCGCCCAGCAATGGCAGCGGATTGGCTAGCGCCGATGCGCAGTCGCCGCGCACGGCATCTGGGCCAATGCCCAAAACGCCGATCCGCGTTTTCTTGCCCGAGTGCATCGCCGTCGCCGTGCCCGCACTGTCGGGCACCTGCGCATTGGTGTTGTAGGTTTTGACCAGCGCGACGTTTTCGAACGCTTCGAACGGCAGGACATATTCCTCGCCCGTTTGCCCACGCTTTTGCCCGGCGTAAATGCGAGCGGCAGTAATGGTGGAAATGCCCATGCCATCGCCGATGAACAGGATCACGTTTTTCGCTTTTGCCGGGGTCTGCGCATCTGGTTCGCCCGCCGCTGACAGGCCATCGCTGTAATTGTAATTGTTGGTCGTGGTGGCACATGCCGATAGCGGCAGAACCGCCGATGCGAGCAGGGCGGCGAATTTGGGCGAACGGATCATCGGTGTGTCTCCTAGACAATATCCGCGGTGCTATCGGATCAAAGTGTGACGTGAAAGTGAAAGGTGGAGTTTCTGCCCGTCTCATCCTAAATCGCTGCGCATGGTTTCTGTAGCTACCTGGAACATCAATTCCGTCCGCCTGCGCCTGCCGCTCGTCGAGAAATACCTGCGCGAGGAAGCGCCCGACATCCTGTGCCTGCAGGAAATTAAATGTCAGGAACATCAATTTCCCGCAGAGGCGCTGGCAAAGCTTGGCTACGAACATCAGGCGGTCCACGGGCAAAAGGGGTATCACGGCGTTGCGACAGTCAGCCGCCTACCGATCCGCGAAATCTCGCGCTATGACTGGCAGGACAATGGCGAGGCGCGGCATGTCGGTGTCGAGGTAGTCGGCAAGGATATGATCGTCGAGAATGTCTACGTGCCCGCAGGCGGCGACGTGCCCGACCGCGAGGTGAATGCGAAATTCGGCCAAAAGCTGGATTTTCTGGAGCGCATGACCCGCTGGGCCGATGCGCTAGACAAACCCACGTTGATTGTTGGCGATTTCAACATCGCTCCGCTGGAAAGCGACGTGTGGAGCCACAAGCAGTTGCTGAAAGTCGTCAGCCACACCCCGCTTGAGGTGGATACGCTCCAGCGGTTCAAGGATGCGCGCGGCTTTGTCGATATCGGGCGCGAGCATATCCGCGATCCCGAACGTTATTTTAGTTGGTGGTCGTATCGCTCGCCCGACTGGCGCAAGAATGATCGAGGGCGCAGGCTGGATCACATGTGGGCCAGCGCCGATCTTGCAAAGCAGGCGGTTGGCCACCGTATCCTCGAGGATGCGCGCAGCTGGGAAAAACCATCCGATCACATCCCGCTACTCACGGAGTTCGATCTCTGAGCGAGAGCGCACCTTCACCAGCGCGCCGCGCCGCGCAAGCGGTTGATGCGCTGCGCCACGGCTGGCCGCTCGCATTTGACGGCGGCCCGGTGCTCCTGCCGGTTGAAACGGCCATCGCGAGCGGTGCGATGGCGCCGCAAATGCTGATTTCATCGGCCCGCGCAGCCACGCTTAAGCTCGCCAACCAATTAGAGGCAGCGGCCCCTCAGGCGCCGGTTCTGATCCGGGGAGGAGAGCCATTCTCCTTGCGCGATGCCGTGCCGATTGCGGACCCTGCGCTCGATCTCGACAAGCCGATGAAAGGCCCGTTCCGCGCGGAAAATCTCGATTGGCAGGGCCCAGCGCAGGCCGCGCTCGAACTGGCGCGGATCGCCGGAATTTTGCCTGCGTTTCTGGTCGATCCGAAAGATGCGGGCGAAGCGCAGCCTGTCAGTGTCAGCGACCTTACCGCTTACAAACAGACTGGCGCGCTCAAAATCGTGACGCGCGCGCGCCTGCCCGTCACGGCCAGCGATACGGCAGAGATCGTCGCGTTCCGCTCGTCTGCCGACACGCGCGAGCATGTTGCGCTGATCATCGGAGAGCAGCGCGGGGACCGAACACCGCTGGTCCGGTTGCATTCGGAGTGCCTGACAGGGGACATCCTCGGCAGCCTCAAATGCGATTGCGGACCGCAGCTGGACGCAGCGCTCGCGGCGATGGCGGATCATGCAGCGAACGACGGAGGATGGGGCGCACTGCTGTATATGCGGCAGGAAGGGCGCGGCATCGGCCTGGTGAACAAACTGCGCGCCTACCGGCTTCAGGATGAAGGGTTCGATACAGTCGATGCGAACCAGCGGCTCGGCCTGCCGGACGAAGCGCGCGATTTCGCCACGGCTGCGCGAATGCTGGACCTGCTGGGCGCGAACACGATCCGTTTGATGACCAACAATCCGAAAAAGGTCGATGCGCTGGCGCAGGCCGGGATCGCCGTAAGCGAGCGGGTGGCGCATCAATTGCCGGATAACCCGCACAATGCGCGTTACCTAGCGACCAAACGCGACCGGTCTGGGCATTTGCTCACATGAAGGGGCCGCAGATCCCGATCACGCTTCGGCCCGAGATGCCGGGGGACGAAGAGACGATCCACCGGCTCACCGAAGCAGCCTTCAGAGATATGCCCTTTTCAGACGGCGACGAGCATCACCTTGTCGACCAGCTGAGAAAGGCAGGCGATCTGACACTGTCCCTGATTGCAGAGGATGCGGAACGGATCGTAGGTCACATCGCGATGTCGCCGGTGACAATCACCGACGGTGCGCGGGACTGGTACGGGCTGGGCCCGGTGTCGGTCTGGCCCGAAATCCAGCGGCGCGGGATTGGCGGCGCGCTGATCAAACGGGCGATTGCCGATATTCGCGCGTCGGGGGCGAAGGGCATCGTTTTGCTGGGCAGCAACGAATATTATCCGCGCTTTGGCTTTATGCGTGAACCGCAGCTTACCTATCCCGGCGCGCCTGCGGAATATTTCCAGTGCCTAGTTTTGGATGGAGAATTGCCAAGCGGAACGGTGTCTTTCGCGCCCGCTTTCGGTTAAAGCTTTAGCGCCGCTCGAACTGCTGCAACCCTTGGGCGAGGCGATTGCCCGACATCGAAATGCTCGCGCCGGTCCAGTCGGCCAGAAACGTGCTTGAACGCCTGAGACCGGGCACGAAGCGCGCTTCATTACCGTTCACGGTAAGGCCATCGGAGGAATGGATCTGCTGCTCTGCGCCGAGCGCGATGAATGCGGAGTAATTCTCTTTATCGCGGCCCTGCACAAACCAGTTGTTCGCGATCCGCCCCGTGCTGCCCGCTGGCAGGTCGATCATGTAATTGGTGCCGCTGCCATTGGCATCATCGAACGAATTGTTCTCAATCACGACATTGCCCGCGCGCGCTTTCAGGTAATGCCCGCCGCGCCCGCGTTCAAAGCGGCTTTCACGAACGGTCAGCTCGCCATAATCGCCGGTGTAGATCGAATGCGCGCACCCGGCAGAATTTTCGCAAGTGCCCAGACCGCTAAAGGTAGAGCGCGTGATGTAAATTCGGCCGCCGGGATCATTCGCGGTCAAGATGCCCTGCTGGCTATCAAGGAAACGCGTGAAAGCAACGTTGAGCGCGCCTTTTTCCAGCCGGATGCCCGCACCATTCCCGTCGCGGACATTGATGCCGGTAAATGTCAGTCCGCGAATTTCTGCGCCGCTGCCGCGCAGCACCAGCGCCGCCTTGCCTTCGCAGGCGGTGCCTTCGAAGATGGACGTGCCGTATTCGCGCGCAGTATAAGTGATCACGCCCTGCGTCTGCACGGCGCATTGCTGGTAGGTGCCCGGCGCAATTTCGATGGTGGCCCTGCCCGCTCCGACGGAGTTGACCGCGCTTTGCAGCGTATCGAAACCGCGCCCCGTCTCCTCAACGACAAAGGCTGCACGCGGCGGCTGCTGCGCCAGCAATGCCGCCAGCGGGATCAGCGCAGCGCACACACCGGCCACGCCAAAGCTAATCGCAATCCACTTGGTGGAGAGCGTTGGCGCAGGGGGGCGGATATCATGCGGGCGGGCCATATGCTGCTAGTGATAGAGCAAACTGGTTAAATACGGGCTAAGCACCGGTTAAGGGCATTAAGGCCGCCCTGATGATGATGCGACCGCGGCCAATGCCGACCACCACAAATTCGCTCTTGGCGAGTGCCCGCGGTGTTCGCTACACCCCGCCCAGAAAAATATGACACCCGAGGAGGATCGACCAATGAAAACACTCACCCGCATGGCCGTGATCGGCACCGCGACCTTTGCTCTTGCCGCGTGCGGCAGCAGCGATGACGCATCGAGCGACCTTGAGGTTGAAACGGTCGAGGAAGTCGCGGACGAGGCGCTGGAGCCTGTGACCGAGATGCCGGTCGAAGACAGCGCCGCAGCCATCGAAGAAGTCGAAGCGCCCGCGCCGGTCGATACCCAGACAGCCAACGAAGCCGCCGATGCAGCGGAAAATGTCGCCGCCGCAGTCGAAGCGGCAGAGGCTGCCGAAGCCGCTGCGGCAGCGGATGCGGCGGCAAACGCAGACGCCGCAGCCGCCGCTCTCGAAAGCGAATGACGAACCCCGGATCGCGCTTTGCCATAGCGGGCTTGCTTCTGACCGCACTGCCATCCTGCGGCGAGGCTCCGGGCACAGCTCCGGGCGCCGTTAGCGAAGGCGAAGCGCGCGCGCTGGAAGAGGCCGCTGAAATGCTGGACGAGCGCCGCCTGCCCGAAGGGGCGCTGCCCGAAACCGGCGCGCCTGAAGAGGCGGCTGACGAAGGCTCCGAAATGACAGGCGACAGCGCAGGCTGAATACGGCCAAAACCCGACATATCCCGAACAAGGACAGATGCTGCATGAATGCCCCGACCAACCCCGTTCGCTCAAATCCCGGAATGGACGAAGATGTATTCGAACAATTTGCCGAGCAGCTTGACCGGTATGTCGCAGAGCGGCTGATCCCGGCGGAAAGTGACCTGATCGAAGCTGACGCGGTGCCGCCTGAAATCGTGCAGGAAATGCGCGAGATGGGCCTGTTCGGAATTTCCGTGCCGGAGGAATATGGCGGGGCGGGGCTGAACGTCACGCAATATGCGCGGGTGGTGAACGCGATGAGTTACGCCGCGCCCGCTTACCGTTCGATCTTCTCAATCAATGTGGGCATGTTTGCCAGCGCGCTAAAAAACGGCGGGACAGAGGCGCAGCGGGCCGAATGGTATCCCAAACTGGTCGAAGGCAAGATTGCCTGTTTCGGGCTGACAGAGCCGGGATCGGGCAGTGACAGCGCGGCGATGCAAACCACCGCCACGCCTGACCCGGACGGCAACGGGTGGGTGCTCAATGGCACGAAACGCTATATCACCAATGCGCCGCACGCCGATGTTGCGCTGATCATGGCGCGCACCGAAAAAGACGCGCTACCCAAGAACGCCCATGTCAGCGCGTTCCTTGTACCCATGAATACACCGGGCGTTTCAACCGGATCGCCGGACAAGAAAATGGGCCAGTCCGGCAGCCACATCTCCGACATCATGCTCGACGATGTGAAAGTGCCCGGCGATGCCCTGCTTGGCGGCGAAACCGGCATGGGCTTCCGCTTTGCAATGCAGAGCCTCGACAATGGCCGCATCAGCGTGGGGGCAGCGGCCACCGGTTATGCTCGCCGCGCGCTCGATTCCGCGCTGCGTTACGCAAATGAGCGCAAAGCGTTTGGCGAACCCATTGCCCGTTTTCAGCTGATTCAGGCGATGCTCGCCGACAGCGAAACAGAGATTTACGCCGCCGAGTGCATGATGAGGGACGTGACCGCGCGCGCGGATCGCGGCGAGAACATCATCACCAAAGCCGCCGCGTTCAAAGTCTTCGCCTCCGAAATGTGCGGGCGCGTGGTGGACCGCGTGGTGCAGATCTATGGCGGCGCAGGCTATCTGGCCGAATACGATGCCGAGCGGTTCTACCGCGATGCGCGCATTTACCGCATTTACGAAGGCACGACCCAGATCCTGCAGCTCCAGATCGCCAAGCATATGCTGCGCGAATGGGAAGCAGCCAATTCCTGATCGCGGCGCGCCAGCCTAGGAACAGCCATGTACAACCTGTTATCTGACCTCTCTATCATCGAGGTTTCCAGCTTCGTCGCCTCCCCCACTGCGGGCCTGTATTGCGCCCAACTGGGTGCGGAGGTCATCCGCATCGATCACAAGGCAGGCGGGCTAGATTACGACCGCTACATGCTGACGGAGGAGGGCCGCTCGCTATCCTGGGAGAACCTCAACCGCGCCAAGAAATCGGTCGCGCTGGACCTGCGCAGCGGTGAAGGGCGCGAGCTGTGCGTGGAGCTGGCAGCAAAGACCGGGCAGTGCATCACCAACCTGCCGGAAAAGAGCTTTCTCAGCCACGCCGCGATGAAGGCTGCGCAAGCCGCACTTGGACCGGAAGGCGCACCCGATATGACATCGGTCCGCATCATGGGCTGGCATGATGGGCGCCAGGCGATGGATTTCACGGTGAACGCAGCCAGCGGGTATCCGCTGATGACAGGGCCGGAAGACTGGGACATGCAAACCGCGCCGCCGGTTAATCAGGTTCTGCCCGCATGGGATTTCATCACCGGGGCGTATTGCGCCTTTGCCCTGATGGCGGCGCTGCGCCACCGCGATGCAGGTGGGCAGGGCAGCGAAGTGCGCGTGCCGCTGGGCGATGTCGCCATTGGAACGGTCGCCAATTCGGGCATGATGGCCGAGATGCTGTTTCGCGGCGCGGACCGGCAGCGACTGGGCAATGCGATCTGGGGCGCGTTCGGGCGCGATTTCCGGTCCAAGGACGGCGTGCGCTTCATGGTCGCCGCGCTCACGGCAAAACAATGGGACGGTCTGGTCAAAGCGTTCGGGCTGGAAGTGCCCATCGGGCAGCTGGAGGTCGAGGTTGGCGTCACCTTTGCCGATGGAGACGATCCGCGTTTCAAACACCGCCACCGCCTGTTCGACCTGTTTCAGCGCGTCGCGGGCAGCCACGATTACGCCGCGCTGGAATCGCTCATGTCAGCCCATGGCTGCACTTTTGAGAAATATCGCACCGCACACGAGGCTGCGAACGATCCGGTGCTGGTGGCGGATAATCCGCTGTTTGGCCCCTCACCGGCGAACCCGTCCGGCTTTGAATATCCAGCGGCCCGCAGCTTTGCCAATTTCCCCGCGCAAGAAGCTGGCGATCCCGCACCCGCGCCGTATCTTGGCCAGCATTCCGAAGAGGTGCTGGCCGAACGCCTCGGCCTATCCAGCGGCGCCATTGGCAAGCTGGTGGATGCGGGCACTGTCGCCCTCTCCGATGCCAATCGCAATTAAGGACACGCAATGACCAGAAGAGCCGCCATCGTATCGCCGCTGCGCACCCCGGTTGGAAAATTTCTGGGCGGGCTGTCCAGCCTTAACGCAGGCGAGCTTGGCGCGATTATCCTCAAGGCTCTGGTCGAAAGGTCCGGCATTGATCCCGAACGTGTCGATGATGTGGTTTTCAGCCAGGGTTACGGCAATGCAGAGGCGCCGGCGATAGGCCACTGGTCATGGCTGGCAGCGGGGTTGCCGCTGGAGGTTCCGGGTTACCAGCTGGACCGGCGCTGCGGCTCTGGCGTTCAGGCCGTCGCCAACGCGGCGATGATGGTGGAAACGGGCATGGCAGACGTAGTGGTCGCAGGTGGGTGCGAGAGCATGTCCAACGTCGAACATTACACATTGCAGGGGCGCGGCGGCGCGCGCATGGGCGACATCACCCTGCATGACCGGTTGTCGCGCGGACGGTTGATGAGCCAGCCTATCGAACGGTTCGGCGTGATCACCGGGATGATCGAAACTGCAGAAAACCTCGCCAAGGATTACGAGATCAGCCGCGAGGAGGCCGATGCCTTCGCGGTGCGATCACATCAGAACGCGGCCTCTGCGTGGAAAGAGGGCAAGTTCGATGCGCATCTGGTGCCAGTAGAGGTGCCTCAGCGGCGCGGCGATCCGGTGACTTTCGCCCAAGACGAGGGATACCG
Organism: Erythrobacter sp. MTPC3; assembly: GCF_042854385.1. Taxonomy (NCBI): domain Bacteria; kingdom Pseudomonadati; phylum Pseudomonadota; class Alphaproteobacteria; order Sphingomonadales; family Erythrobacteraceae; genus Erythrobacter; species Erythrobacter sp. MTPC3. The sequence goes on along the minus strand of NZ_BTGP01000007.1, from coordinate 116,065 downwards.
CGCCGATGCCTCGATGGAGACGCTTGGCACGCTGCGCGCCATTGACGGACGCCGCGACCCAGACGCCATCGTCACGGCGGGCAATGCCAGCCAGCAGAACGATGCAGCGGCGGCATGTCTGGTTGTTGCAGAGGACAAGCTGGAGGAGCTTGGCCTTGAACCATCGCTGTGGTTCGGCGGGTGGGCCGCCGCGGGCTGCGATCCTTCGCGCATGGGCATCGGCCCGGTGCCTGCGACCAAGCGCCTGTTTGAACGGCGCGGTTACAGCTGGGACGATATCGGCCTTGTCGAACTGAACGAGGCGTTCGCGCCGCAGGTGCTCGCCGTGCTGAAAGGGTGGGGCTGGAGCGATGATGATAGCCGCTGCGATATCCTGAACGTTAACGGCTCGGGCATTTCGCTGGGCCACCCGATTGGCGCGACGGGCGGGCGCATCCTTGCCGATATGGCCGCTGAGATGCACCGGCGCGAGGTCCGCTACGGGCTGGAGACTATGTGCATCGGCGGAGGCCAAGGCATCGCCGCAATATTCGAGCGCGCCACCTGATGAGCGCATTCGCCAGCTGGATTGGCCGTGCACAATCGGCCAGCGACACGCTGGATGAAGCGCGCGCGGCGCGATGGCTCGCGACATTTGATCTGAGCGCGCACATGGGCGAGGCCATGCCGCAGGGTATCCACTTCTGCCTCTGCACCCCCGACGCGCCGACCGCGCAGCTAGGCAAAGATGGTCATCCAGCGCGGGATACCAGCGAGGCGAGCTTCCTTCCGCCGTTCCCGATGCCGCGCCGGATGTGGGCGTCGAGCAGGATCGCCTTTCACGCACCGATAGCGGTGGGCGCAGCGATCAGCCGGTTAAGCACCGTCGCCTCCGTCTCCGAGAAGTCGGGGAGCAGCGGACGCCTTGCGTTTGTCGATATTGAGCACCGGACGCAGGCCGATGGCGCGCTCGCGGTGAGCGAGATGCAAACGCTTGTCTACCGCGATGTGGCTGCGGCTGATGCACCGCTGGTCCCGCCACAGCCGGGCGCGGACGCTTTCGATCCCTCAAGGTGGGAGGCGCACCGCCAAATCCTGCCTGATCCGCGCCTTCTGTTCCGCTTCAGCGCGCTCACGTTCAACACCCACCGCATCCACTACGACGCGCACTATGCGCGCGAGGTGGAGCGGTATCGCGGGCTGGTGGTGCATGGACCGCTGACGGCCAGCCTGTTGTTACAGCTTGCCGCGGGCGAGCTGGGCGACAACGCGCTCACCAGCTTCGCCTTTCGCGGCCTCTCGCCTGCGATCTGCGGAGAGGCATTGCATCTGGTCATGCGCAAGACCGGCGAGGGATCGGAATTTGAACTCGGCGCATTCGCGAGCGATGGCAGGCACGTCATGTCGGCAAAGGCCGCGATCTAGCTTCCGGCTTTGGGCGGGCGACCGCGCCGTGGCCGCTGAGTCCGCGGCGCCTCGATCCCCCGCCCTTTCAATGCTTCTCGCAGCAGCATTTCGATCTGCGCATTGGCAGAGCGCAATTCGGCCGCTGCCAGCCGCTCAACCGCGGCGTGGACCGCCGGATCGAGCCGCAGGGCGAAGGCTTTCTTCGCCGGTTTCTCTGGCTTTTTCGGCGCAGCCATCGCTGCCTCCCGTCATCGCGGATTACTGGTAGAGCGTTCCGGCGTTCACCACCGGCTGCGCCTCTCGGTCGCCGCACAACACGATCATGAGGTTTGAAACCATCGCGGCGCGGCGTTCATCGTCAAGTTCCACGATCCCGTCGCGTGACAGTTTATCAAGGGCGTCCTCAACCATGCCGACGGCGCCAATCACCACTTTCTTGCGGGCTGCGATAACCGCATCAGCCTGTTGGCGGCGCAGCATTGCGCCTGCAATTTCAGGCGCATAGGCCAAGTGGGTTAGGCCCGCTTCATCGACTACGATGCCTGCGACCAACAGCCGCTCATTGAGTTCAACGCGCAGTTCGTTGGCGACCACCTCAGCGCTGCCGCGCAGAGTCGTCTCATCCTCATCCGACATATCGTCATAGGGATGGCGAGCGCCCACGGTACGCAGTCCCGCCTCAATCTGGATGTTGACGAATTCCTTGTAATCATCGACATCGAACACCGCCTGAGCGGTATCGGATACGCGCCACACGACGTTGCAGGCAATTTCAATCGGGTTGCCGCGCAGATCGTTGATCTTGACCTTGTCGGAGTGGATGTTGTGCGCGCGCACGCTGATCTTATTTTTCAGCATCCAGGGCCAAACCCATTGCAGCCCTTCTTTACGAACAGTGCCGCGATATTCGCCGAACATCGTGATGACCGCCGCTTGATTGGGCTGGATCATGAAAAACCCGATGCTCAGGAAAAGTGCAAGGATCAGTCCGGCAATCACACCGATGACGAAATATCCCTTGCCGCCCATGGCGATCCCGATGAGCTGCGGGAGTATTAAAGCGGCAAGGACCACCAACAGCATAATATAGCCGTTATACCCCGTCGCGCCGCTTTCCCGGCTTACCGCCATTGCGTGTGAATTATCCGCCACTTCAATTCCCCTTCATATAATTACGATATCATATTTATATGAGAAGGCGGTTGAAGTCAATCGCTGACCGGATAGTCCTTAATAGGTTGCAGTACCGGGTAACTCTCCCGTTTCGGCTCCCGCCCCAGTTCGGGAAAGTCGATTTCAGGCGGTGCGACATGCATATCGGGTAGCCGGTCCAGCAGATCGCGGATCAGCGTCAGACGCCCGCGCTTCTGATCGTTGAAATCAACCAGCGTCCACGGCGCACGGCCGGTATGGGTCGCCTCCAGCATGGCTTGCCGCGCGTCGGTGTACGCGTCGTAATGGCCACGAGCGGCAAGGTCGATCGGCGACAGTTTCCAACGTTTGAGCGGATCGTCCAGCCGTTCGCGAAGGCGTTCTTCCTGGTTTTGCTGGTCGGTCGTCAACCAGTATTTGAACAGCAATATGCCGTCATCGGTCAGCATTTTTTCAAACACCGGCGCCTGATTCAAAAACAGATCGACCTGATCCGCATCTGCAAAACCCATCACCTTTTCAACCCCGGCGCGGTTGTACCAGCTGCGGTCGAACAGCACGATTTCGCCTGCACTGGGAAGATGCTGGATATACCGCTGGAAATACCACTGGGTGCGTTCGGCATCGGTTGGTTTGCCCAAAGCGACCGTGCGGCACTGCCGCGGATTAAGTTTGTCGCGGACCGCGCGAATAGCGCCGCCTTTGCCCGCCGTATCGCGTCCCTCGAACAGCACCACGATCCGCGCCCCGGTGGTTCGCGCCCAGCGGGCCATGCCGACCAGCTCTTCGGTCATCGGTTCCAGCAGATTGCGGTATTCCTTACCTTTCAGGCCCATGACATTCCCTTGATAAAATTGCCCTTGTTTAGCCGCAGTGGTAGTCTCAAATGACGCGCTATGGCTACTCTTGCTGATCCTGACACCGATTTTTCCCGCCTGCCCGACCTTCCGGCGGACGTATTCACCGCGCCGCTGGCAAAACCGGCGCATCTGGGTGAGGATTGGCTGGAGCCTGCGCAGACCGATTATTCGTCTGATGATCACGCAGTCTGGAACGATCTTTTCGCGCGCCAGATGGAGGTTCTCCCCGGCCGAGCAGCCAGCGCATTTATGGCGGGACTGGATAAGCTGGATCTATCGCGCGGCGGCATTCCTGAGTTTGAAAAATTGTCAGAGGAATTGGGCAGTCTGACGGGATGGAGCGTCGTGCCCGTGCCTATGCTGATCCCGGACCATGTGTTTTTCTGGCACTTGGCAAATCGGCGTTTTCCTGCAGGCAATTTCATACGTACGCGCGAAACGTTCGATTACATCCAGGAACCCGACGTGTTCCACGATGTGTTCGGCCATGTGCCGATGCTGACCGATCCGGTCTACGCCGATTACATGCAGGAATATGGCCGCGCAGGCTGGAAGGCGATGCATTACAACCGTCTAAAGGCGCTTGGCGCGCTCTATTGGTATACGGTGGAGTTCGGCCTCATTGAAGAGGCCGACGGCATAAAGGCGTATGGCGCAGGGATCTTGTCCGGCCCGACCGAAGCGAAATTTGCGGTCGAGGCGGAAAGCCCGAACCGGATCATGCTGAACGTCGACCGGGTCATGCGCACCGATTACGTGATCAGCGACCTGCAACCGACCTATTTCGTGATCGAAAGTTTCGAGGATCTCTTCCGGCAGACCGTAGAGCGCGATTTCGACCGCCTTTATCGCAGCCTTGCAGCCAATTTCACCTACGCAAATTCCGCGATTATCGATGTCGATAATGTCGTGCATCGCGGCACGCAGGAATACCACCTGCGGGGCGGCAGGGGATCGGGCGCGGCGCCCGTTTAAACCAAGAACGCTAGAGCGAAGACCGAGCAAACGAAAAAAGGCGCCGGATCGCTCCGACGCCCTTTTCAAATTCGCATTCGCGAAACTTACATTTCGTCGATTTCGTCAGCCTGCTCTTCAAGCGACTCTTCCATGGCATCGGTGTTGTCGTCCATGACATCAGCCTGATCTTCAGTGATCTGGCCAGCTTCTTCCATGGCATCAACCTGCTCGTCGCGGGTGTCTTCCATTTCTTCGATCGCATCTTCAGCTTCGTTTTCAGCCGGGCTGTCACATGCGGTGAGGGTCAGGCCGAGCGAAGCTACAGCAGCGAGAGTGATTGTGCGGATGTTCATGAATATTTCCCTGATATCGTTGTTGTCGATGGAGACAGGACGGTTTCGGACACTTTTGGTTCCTAACCTCCCGCTCTAACAAAGTGTTACGCGTCAACGCGGTGTTCACGCAACCAATATATCGCCCCAACCGCCGCAACGCTTGCGGCAAAAGCCAGAGCGAGCGCGAGAAACGTCAGTCCGCCAAGGAACGTTCCGCCGTTTGCTGCAAGTCCAACAACCAGTGCGCTGACTGTTCCTGCAGCCATCATGCGAAGAATGTCACGCGAATGTTCAGTGCGCGTGATGATCGAGGCAAGCCAACCAATGGTCGCCCCCATCATTATCAGCACCAACAAAGCCATTACGTTTTCTCTTTTAATTCAATTACCAAGTTACACTTAAAGAATGCGTCCGGCCGCTTTGCGGTTCCGAGAAATACGGCATTTCTCCGCTCAGAAGAACCAGAGCAAGGCACAGCCCATCGCGATGCGGTAGACCACGAAAACCATCATTGATGCGCGTTTCAGGAAATTCATCAGGAACGCCATGGTCGCAAATGCCGCGATGAATGTCAGCACGCCCGCAATCAGCGCATCCAGCGCCAAAACCGCGCCTGCTTCGAATATTTCCGGCACGATCAACACGCCCGCGCCGGCCACTGCGGGAATCGATAACAGGAAAGAGAACCGCGCAGCCTCGACCCGCTTATACCCCAAGAACCGGGCAGCAGTCATCGTCACGCCGGACCGGCTGGTGCCCGGAATAATCGCCAGCGCCTGCGCTATCCCGACGATCAGGCCGTCGCGCCAACTCATATCTTCGAACGATTTGACCTCTTTGCCGACCCAATCGGCGATTCCCAGCAGGATGCCGTAAACGATCAGGTTGAACGCGATGAGATCGGTGAACCGGATCGATGACATCAGATCATCATCGACCACGGTGATGTTGAACATCGTTTCCGCGATGGAATTGAAGGCGCCCAGTTTGATCGCCAGCCCGAATGCGACCGCCGGGATCGTGCCCAGCACAATCCACCAGAACAGCCGCCGCTCTGCCGGGGCATTGGGATTGCGCGTCCCGATCCCGATGCTGGCAAAGCCCCCGCGCGCCAGAACCAGCACATCTTTAAGGAAATAGACGATGATCGCCAGCAGCGATCCGACATGCACGGCGACATCGATCAGCGGACCCTGATCGGGAAAGTCGGTGAAAGTCGGGATCAGGATCAGGTGGCCGGACGAGGAAATCGGAAGAAATTCCGTGATCCCCTGAACCACCGCAATAATCAGCAGCTGGATAAAAGTCATTGAGGGTCTGGCACCTTCATGGGCGCGGGATGTGCGCTTTCACGGGGAGGCCATAACCACCCCCGACTCCCGCTGCAAGCGAGAGGAGCCGGGGGGGGGGGCCCTTAGCTGCTGTGATTACCAGATGCGCACGCGGTCTTCCGGTGCGATATACATTGCGTGATCCTCTGTAATGCCGAACGCTTCGTACCACGCGTCGATATTGGCGACGACGCCGTTGACCCGGTATTCCTCGGGGCTGTGGCTGTCGGTGCGCAGGCGCTGGCGATAGTTTTCCTCGCGCTGCGCCGAACGCCATACCTGCGCCCAGGCAAGGAAGAAGCGCTGGTCGCCGGTCAGACCGTCGATCACCGGCACGTCCTGCCCATCCGTTGCGATCTTATAAGCGCGGTAGGCAAGGCTGAGCCCGCCAAGGTCGCCGATATTTTCGCCCAGCGTCAGGCGGCCATTTACGCAGGTTTCTCCGCCATCAAGCGGGCAGAAGGCATTGTATTGCCGGACCAAGGCATCGCCGCGCTCGTCGAAATTCGCACGGTCTGCGTCCGTCCACCAATTGCGCAATTTGCCGGTGGCATCGTATTTTGAACCCTGGTCATCGAAACCGTGGCCGATTTCATGGCCGATCACGCCGCCAATCGCACCGTAATTGACCGCCGGATCATTGCTCAGCGCAAAGAACGGTTGCTGCAAAATCGCGGCGGGGAACACGATCTCGTTCTTGGTCGGGTTGTAATAGGCATTCACTGTCTGGGGCAGCATGAACCATTCGGTCCGGTCAATCGGCTCACCCAGCTTTGCTATGTTATCGGCGAGCTCCCACGCTTCGGATGCAATTTCATTGGCGAGCGGATTGCCGGGCGTAACCTCAAGCCCGTCATAGCTGTCCAGATTGTCCCGATACCCGATCTTGGGATCGAAGCTGGCCAGTTTTTCAAGCGCCTGCGCCTTGGTCTCTTCGCCCATCCATTCAATCTCGCCGATGGACTGCGCCACGGAGAGCCGCAGGTTGGCGACCAGTTCTTCCATCGCCGCCTTGTTTTCTGCGGGGAAGTAACGTTCGACATAGGATTTGCCGATCAGCTCACCCAGGCCGCCCTCAGCCGCAGCGATGGCGCGTTTCCAGCGCGGGCGCTGTTCGGGCGTGCCGCGCAGCATCTTGCCGAAAAATTCAAACTGCGCGCGGTCGTATTTTTCTGGCAGGACGTGAGAGCGATCCGACAGGAATTCCTTGATCGACCATGCCTGCAGCGTCGCCAGCGGCGTATCGTTCAGCAGCTCCATCATGCCTGGCAAGCCTGTGCCAATCTTGGCGAGGGCTTCGGCGTCCAGACCCAGCTCTGCGATTTCATCCTCGGTCGGCGGCATTTCACCGACAACGAAGATCGGCGATGCAGCGAGGCCGATTTCCGCGAGCATGGCCTCCACCGGAAAATCACCGGCCATCGCATTCAGTTCAGCGGTGGTCAGCGCGTTGTAGGTGAGGTCGCGGTTGCGGCGCATTGTGCGGTCCCAGCTGATATCGCGCGCAATCCGTTCCTCCAGCGCGTAAACCGCAGCAGCGGCCGCCTGCGGATCGGCATAGCCTCCCGCCTCCAGGATCAGCGTCATATAATTGCGGTAAGCCGCCTGAATTTCGCGGCCCTTCTCGCTCTCGTCGAGATAATAGTCGCGGTCAGGCAGGCCCAGACCGCCGCTGCCGATATAAGCGACATAGCGATCAGGCTGTTTCGCATCGACATTCACAAACCCGCCAAGCGGGCTGGCATAGCCCGGCTGCGCCCACAGCATCGCCAGTTCATCCAGAGAGGAAACCTGCGCCAGCGCATTGATATACGGCTGCGCGTGCGAAAGCCCCGCCGCATTGATCGCATCCACATCCAGAAACGCATTGTGCATATCGACGATGCGCCGTTCGTCCATGGTCAGCGTGGCCGGGTCTTTGGCAATCAGCTCGTCCATCAGAGCCTTTACGTCACTGGTCGATTTTTCGCGCAGCAGGTTGAACGCGCCAAACCGGCCAAATTCCGCTGGCAGCGGGTTGGCATCCAGCCATTCCTGATTGACGTAAGCGAAAAAGTCGTCGCCCGGCGCGATCTCTTGGGAAAGCAGTGCGGGATCAACGCCCCATGTGCCGAAACTCATCGTCGGCGTGTCCGGCGCTTCGGCTTCGCTTTCGGCCTCTTCCAGCAGCATTTCGATCGGCAGGGCCGGACCTTTATCGGCGCTGTTGGCGAGGACTGGTGCCGAAATGGCGAGCGCGAGCGCGCTGGCCCCGAAAAATACGGTGCGACGGATCATGTGTGCGAGTCCCTGTAAAAATCAAACGATATCAATGGCTCTGGATAACGCGCGCAGGCTGGCGGTGTTGTCGCTGGTCCGATGCGGGCAGCGATTGATCGAAAACAGCTGCGTCAGGCCGCCTGATTGGCCGCGAATTGCAGCTTGGCGAGGCGCGCGTAAAGCCCGCCTGCCCGCGACAATTCGGCGTGATTGCCCTGCTCCACGATTTCGCCGCCATCCAGGACGACGATCCGGTCCGCTTTGCGCACGGTGGCGAGGCGGTGCGCGATGACGAGCGTGGTGCGGTCCTGCATCAGCGTATCGAGCGCCTGCTGCACCAATTGTTCGCTTTCGGCGTCCAGCGCGCTCGTCGCCTCGTCCAGCAGCAGGATCGGGGCATCGCGCAGCAGCGCGCGTGCGATAGCAACGCGCTGTTGCTGCCCGCCGGAAAGCTGCGTTCCGCCCTCGCCCAAATACGTGTCGAGCCCGTCGGGCAGGTCGCGCAGGAAACTTTCAGCATTTGCCGCGCGCGCCGCATCCCAGATATCGCCGTCGCTCGCTTCCCAATTGCCATAGCGCAGATTGTCGCGGGCATTGGCGCTGAACAGCACACCGTCCTGCGGCACCAGCGCCAGCCGGTCGCGGATGTCGGCAGGATCGGCCTTTGTCAGCGGCACTCCGTCAAGCCGGATGGTGCCGATCTGCGGATCGTAAAACCGTTCGACCAGTTGGAAAATGGTGGACTTACCCGCACCAGACGGGCCGACGATTGCGACCGTTTCCCCTGGTTCGATCTCCAGCGTGAAGTCTTTGAGCGCAGCCGTTTCAGGGCGCGCCGGATAGCGGAAGGTGACATTGCGGAACGAAAGGCTGCCACGCGGCGGCTGCGGCAGGGTTTCTGGCCGCGCCGGGGCCGCGATGCCCGGCTTTGCCTCAAGCAATTCTGCCAGCCTGCTCGCCGCGCCCGCTCCGCGCAGCAATTCCCCATACACCTCGGTCAGCGCGCCGAACGCGCCCGCAACAATCATCGCGCCGAATATGAAGGCGAGGATTGTGCCGCCGGTAATCTCGCCGGTGGCCACCCCCTCAGCCCCGCGCCACAGCAGCAGGACGATAGAGCCGAAGATCGACAGGATAATGATCGCGGTCATCACCGAACGCAGCACGATACGCCGTTTTGCGGTTTCGAACGTGCGCTCCACCGCATCGCCGAACCGGTCAGCTTCCCGCGCCTGCTGACCAAAGCTCTGGACGATCTTCATCGCGCTCAAAACCTCGGTCACCATCGCCCCGACATCGGCCACGCGGTCCTGATTGTCGCGCGAAATGTTGCGGATTTTCCGGCCGAAGAACACAATCGGCAGAATGATCCCCGGAATACCGATGGCGAGCCAGATCGTCAGGCCGGGCAGCAGCCAGAACAGGTAAATCGTCCCGCCAATGCCCAGAAAGATATTGCGCAGCGCAACAGAAACCGTCGTGCCGACAACCGTTTCGATGATCGTCGTATCTGACGTCATCCGGCTGGAGATTTCTTTAGGGCTGTTCTCTTCATAGAATGACGGTGACAGGCGCAGCAGATTGCGGTGCACCTTGCGCCGGATATCCGCGACAACGCGCTCTCCGATCCAGCTCACGAAATAGAACCGGGCCGCCGTACCGACCGCAATCACTACGACTATGCCGAGCAGCAGCTGGAACCAGTAACCGATATCGGCCATCCCGCTGCCTGCCTCGCCAAATCCCCGGTCGACGATCATCTGCATTGCTGCGGGGATCGCCAGTGTCCCGGCAGCGGTCACGACAAGCGCGATCAGTGCAAACACGACCTGGCGCGGATACTTTGCTGCCTCGCGGTAAACCATGCGCAGAGGAGCGAGCGAGCGCGGCTTGCGCGGCGCAGCGGCAGGCTTGGCCGCAGCGTCGCCCGGTATCTCTTTGGCGAGATCGGCGGTCATGTCTGGTTCGGAGTGCGCGGCCATTTCAACGGTGATCTAGCTATCGCGGTGCGAAATTTCACGTGCAAAAAGCACACAGACCCCGGCCCAATGCCTCCGCAAGCTTTATTGTGCATTGCACAATGAGCTCTATATCCCCATTTAATGCGGTAACAACACACAATTATGCGCCGGACTGCGTCCGCATTCGGCCGAAAAGATACGGGGCCGACCATGCTTTACCACGCCTATGAAATTCAGCGTAACTTGATGAATTCCGCCAGTTCATGGGCAGCAATCAGTGCCTCTGTCCTTTCAAACACGGCCAACCCGTTTGCGAAAATGGGGGCGATCCCGCTGGCTGCGAACGCTCTTGACGTGTTTGCCCACGCGACCGCCAGCTATGGCAAGCCGGCTTTTGGCATTACCGAGATTGAAAGCGGCGGAAAACTGTATCCCGTGATCGAGGCGACGGTGGTGAACCGCCCGTTCGGTGATCTCAAACGCTTTCGCCTGGACGGCATTGATGACACGGACGACACGGTCCGGCCAAAAATGCTGATCGTCGCCCCGATGAGCGGGCATTACGCCACGCTGCTGCGCGGCACGGTCGAACGGATGCTGGAAAGCTACGAAGTCTACATCACCGACTGGGCCGATGCCGCAACCGTGCCGGTTCACGAAGGGCATTTCGACCTCGACGATTATATCGATTACCTGATCGATTTCCTCGAATACATCGAAGGCCAGCAGCCCGGCCAGCGCCCGCACATGCTGGCGGTGTGCCAGCCGTCGGTTCCGGCATTTGCCGCGACCGCTTTGATGAACAAGCATAAGTCACCCGCCGCGCCGGCAACGCTGACGATGATGGGCGGCCCTATCGACACGCGCGAAAGCCCGACGTCGGTCAACGATCACGCGATGAACCGTCCGATCGAATGGTTCCGCAATTCGGTGATCGCCACGGTGCCGATGAATTACCGCGGCGCGGGACGTAAGGTGTATCCCGGTTTCATGCAGCTATCCGCGTTCATGAGCATGAACCTGCGCAGCCACATGATGAGCCATTACGAGATGTTCAAACACCTCACATCGGGCGATGATGCCAGCGCGCAGGCGACCAAGGATTTCTACGACGAGTACCGCAGCGTCTGCGACATGACGGCGGAATTCTACCTGCAAACGGTCGAGGAAGTGTTCCAGAAACACTCGATCCCGAACGGCACCTTTGAACATAAGGGCGACATCGTCGACCTAGGCGCGTTGACCGAGACAGCGCTGCTCGCGATCGAAGGCGAACGCGACGATATCTCAGGCCTCGGCCAAACCCGCGCCGCGCTGAAGCTGACGCCGAACCTGCCAGAAGACAAGAAACGCTATTACATGGCGGAGGGCGCCGGACATTACGGCATCTTCAACGGCAGCCGCTGGCGGACCAAGGTCGCGCCGGTGGTTGAGGAATTTGTTGCGGCGCATCCAGGATAAGATTTCCTACTCAGGCTCGGCTAACTCAATCGGTCCGATGGCTGATCTGAATATCACCTGCTGATACGATGCATTCCTTGTGTAATCGCAACGCTTACTGTCTAGTGCTTTTGGTTCGCGCAACTTGGGGAAGCGAATTGGTTAAGGGTCGCAATCCCAATCAAGGGTCGTACACTTGAGGGAAATGACTATGATGCGAACACTTATGGGCGGCGTTGCAATCGCGACGATTGCGATGTCTGCCGCACCTGCTGCGGCTCAGGAAGAAGCTGAAGAAGCTCGGACAACCTACAGCGTAGAGTTTGTGCGTTTTGCGGACGGGAAAGAAGAAACCTGGGCGGAAATGCGCGAGAAATACTGGGTGCCTGCTGCAAAAGCAGCCGGGCTACCCGTGCCTACAGTCCACTGGATGATGGATGGAGAATGGGACCTTATGATAGTGCGAGAAATGCCTCGCGGTCTTGCCTCGCTCGATGCTCATAATGTTCCAGAAAGAACACGCTGGACAGAGGAATACCATAAACTTGTTGGCGGAGAAGATGCTGCCAAGGCCTTGGAAGAAGAAAACGGCGACTTGATTGAGGCTCAAACAAGGTTTCTGACCCACACCCACCCATAAATCCTGATCGAGCAATCGCTCCGATTTTGCCCAAAAATTAGAAATGGGGCCATTTTTTAAAAAGATGGCCCCTTTTTTGCTTTCAATCCATCAACCGCCGCCGATGCCAAAAAATGGCGAACTAACCCTGCACATTCGGCGTTCTGAAAAACACCCGCTTGATAATCCGCCGCGCCCACAGGAGCAGCGCGATCATCAGAACCAGCAGCACCACCGCGATCCCGGCGGCTACCACCGGATATTCGTAGGCCAGCCACAGCAGACCGACAGTTGCGATATCCTCTCCGCTTGAGACTAGCGCATTGCTGACCGGTTCAGGCGAGGTGTTGACCACGGCGCGGGCGCTCGCTTTACCGCCATGCGCAAGGAAGCTCGCCCCGCCGCCCAGCATAAAGGCGATCACCTGCATCGCCGGATCGGACGGATCGACAATCGCCAGCGCCAGCAGTGCGCCGCCCACCGGACGCACCAGCGTGTGGACTGTATCCCAAACGCTATCGAGCCACATGACCTTGTCGGCAAAGAATTCCGCCAGCGCGCCGAGCAGCGCGATCCCCATAACCCACGGATTTTCCAGCACGCCAAGACTGGCGAGATGCTCTGGTACAGGCAGCGCCTCCAGCCGCATCGCAAGTCCCGTCGCGAACACGCACAAATACAGTCGCCAGCCCGAAAGCAGGCTGACGCTGCCCGCGATCCCGATAATTTCCATGATGCCCAAAGCCTGCCCTCCTCTGCAAAGAATGCGGACAATATACGGGCAGGGCAAGCTTTGAGCGAATGGGCGCTCCGCGAATTACCTCAGGCTCAATCGCGGTTTCGCAGCGCCGCAAGGTCGTAAGGCGCGCCATACTTGCCGCCAGGTATCTCCAGCGCAGGCCGGTACCATCCGGCGCGATCCGCAATCGCAGCGTAGCTTTCTTCAAGAAACATGAGCAATGCCGCATCCGGGTCATCGGCAGAGACCACCGCTGCGTAGGGGAGGACAAACTCACCGAGATCGCCGTGCCAGAATGCGCCTGAGGCTGAAAGCGGCGCATCGCTCAGACCATCGGGCGAAGGATAGCCATAGGCATAGAACGCGGCTTCATCCACGCCGCCGCCCCCTAGCCAGAATCCTGCGCTGGCGACTTCGTGGCTATAGGCTTCGCGCGTGACGCGGTCGGGCAAGTTTGGAAAACCGCCGGGATGAAGCGGAGCCTCGCGTCCCGAAAAACGGGTGACTGCCAGATCGAGACTGCCCCAGAAAAGGTGTGAAGGGCTCGATTTGCCGACAAATCCGCTACGGAAATGTTCGAACACCCGGTCTGCGCTGCGGAATGCTGCGTGGAACCGGCGAACGGCCCCGGCATCCCAGCTGCGCTCGCGTTTGTCCTCGGCAAAGGGGATGGCGGGATCGACCTCATTGGGCGCTCCTGCAACATCCGTCGCAATCCCGGCCTTGCCGAGCAAAGCCTCGAAATCATCGAGGAATTGCGCGACGGTCTGGCCAGCGATGGGCATTGCGCCGCGAAAGCCGTCGGTTGTTTCGAGCGCAACCTCGCTGGCAATGCAATCGAACAGGATTTCGGCGTCGCGCTCGCCTGCCGCTACCGGATAGAAACGAAAGCCGCGCGGGACGACGCGCAGCGCCACGTGCCAGCCGTGATTGCTCCACACGCGTGCGCGGGTTGGCAACTTGCCAATGACTTGCAGGTACGCGTGGCAGGTTTCGATCACCGCCTTGTCGGCAGCGTAATCGAGATCCGGCCAGCTTCCTGCAGTCATTATGTCAGCTCCAGATTAGAAGACCTCGAAAAGCCCCGCTGCGCCCATGCCGCCGCCGACGCACATGGTCACGACGACGTATTTCGCGCCGCGACGCTTGCCTTCGATCAGGGCGTGACCGGTGCAGCGTGCGCCGGTCATGCCGTATGGGTGACCGATGGAGATCGAGCCGCCATTGACGTTGAGGATGTCGTTATCGATGCCCAGCTTGTCGCGGCAATACAGCACCTGCACGGCGAACGCCTCGTTCAGCTCCCACAAGCCGATATCGTCCATTTTCAGACCGGTCTGCTTTAGCAGTTTCGGGATCGCGAACACAGGGCCGATGCCCATTTCGTCAGGCTCGGTGCCCGCAACAGCCATGCCGACATAGCGGCCCAGCGGCTCAAGACCTTTTTGCTCGGCAAGCTTGGCTTCCATCAGGACGCTGGCCGAAGATCCGTCGGACAGCTGCGAGGCGTTACCGGCGGTGATCACCTTGCCCGGACCCATGACCGGGTTGAGCGATTGCAGACCTTCAAGAGTGGTCGAAGGGCGGTTGCCTTCGTCTTTGGTCAGGGTGTGTTCGACCTGGCTGACTTCGCCGGTTTCCTTGTCCTTCACCATCATGGTGGTGGTGACAGGCACGATTTCGTCGTCGAATTTGCCCGCTTCCTGACCGGCCGCGGTGCGCATCTGCGATTGCAGCGCATATTCGTCCTGCGCTTCGCGGCTGATGCCATAGCGTGCAGCGACGGTCTCTGCCGTGCCAAGCATCGGCATGTACACATCCTTGTGCATCGCGATGAGCGAAGGATCGGGGGCGACGCGCATTTCAGGGGTCTGGACCATCGAAATGGAATCCTGACCGCCGCCAACAACGACATCCATATTGTCGACAATGATCTGTTTTGCCGCGGTGCTGATTGCCATCAGGCCCGAGGAGCACTGACGGTCGATGGTCTGTGCCGCGACCGAAACCGGCGCGCCGCCGCGAAGGGCGACCTGGCGGGCGATGTTGCCAGCCTGCGTGCCCTGGGTAAGGACAGCGCCCCACACGACATCGTCGATTTCAGCAGCGTCGATACCGGCGCGCTCAACAGCGGGGGCAAAAGATGCAGCGCCAAGTGTGGCACCGGGGGTAGCGTTAAAGCCGCCTTTGTATGCGCGGCCGATTGGCGTGCGGGCGGTGGAGACGATGACTGCGTCACGTGACATGAGGGGGTGTCCTTTCAAAAGGGTATTGGACCGCCGCACCGGATCGGCACAGCGAGATTGAGTTAAGCGGGCCTAGGCGCGCGATTAAACGAAGTAGAGCGTCATCCATTCACAGATGAGAGCAGGCTTCTCTTCGCCTTCGATCTCGATCGTGATTTCGCAGGTCTGCTGCCACTGGCCCGGACGTTTCTCAACCATTTCGGTAAGCTTCCAGTGACCGCGAATGCGTTTGCCAGAACGGACAGGCGCGATGAAGCGCGTTTTGTTGCCGCCGTAGTTCACCGCCATCTTGATCCCGTCGAGCTTGGGCATATCGCTCGCCGCGCCCAGCGCCGGGATCATCGAAAGCGTCATGAAACCATGCGCGATGGTGCCGCCAAACGGCGTCATCTTGGCGGCTTCTTCGTTGACGTGGATGAACTGGTGATCACCGGTTGCCTCGGCGAACATGTTGATCTTGTCCTGGCTCATCTCGATCCATTCAGATGTACCGATATTCTCGCCGGTTTTTGCTGCCAATTCTTGCGGGTTCATGGGGTGCTCCTCTGCCATTATCGCCGCGCGCAGTGATGCTGCGCAGCCGGTTTACGTTTACGTTATGCTGGCCGCTACATGGCAGGCGAGAGGAGTTGATGCAATGCGCCAGAACGGCGCTGGCCTATGCCGTTACGGAATCGCCATCAGGAAAGCGGCCCGCGCCATCACCGCGATTTACGCGCTCCCCACCCGGCCCCGCCAATTTGCGTTCCAGCCGGGCAAGTTCAGCCCGCTCCGATTCGATCCGCAGGCAATAGGAGTTCAAACCGATTTGCAGGCCGATAATCATCAGCACGACCGGTTGATAGGCGATACCCTGAAACAGCGCGCCGGTGACGTAAACCAGCGTCGCCAGCTGGAGCGAGGCTGCCATTGGCGCGATCCAGTTTTCCTCTTCGGATTGCTTGCCCCGCCAGCGCCGGTGAATGCGCTCCATCTGCCAAACGCCCAGCCCCTGCAGCATCAGCCATATCGCCAGCCCCGGATACCCCTGTTCGCCCAGCAGCTCGAATATGGCCGAGTGATAGGCGCGCGCCTGATCGGTGACTTCGCGGTATTCGATGGAGGTCGTGCTCCCCACCTGTTCGCGGACCGGCAATTCATATGTAACACTGTTGCCGCGATATGCATCGAAGCCTCCGCCCGCCGGATTGCTGGCGGCATAATCGAGCGTCCATTTCCACACGGCCATGCGGGTCGAGGCGCTTTCATCGCCGCTAGGCTGGGTGATGGTCGCCATGCGTTCATAATAGGATTGCGGCAGGAACGGCAGCGCCATCAGGCCCAGCGCCCCCCCTGCGACGATAAACACCATGCGCCGCTTCACATAACGAAGCAGCAGCAGCGCCAGAACCGCGATACACACCAGCCCGGTGCGTGCCTCCGTTCCGATGGGCACCATCAGGCACGCAAAGATCAGCAGGACGGCAAAACCGGTCACGGCTGGGCTGGGTTTAAAAATCGTGCCATACCGCGCAAACCACGCGATCAGCGGCGTCAGCGCGATGGAGACCGTCGCCAGTGTAGAGCTTTCGTAAATACCGCTGTTGTCGTTGACGAAGAATTTGAGGTTCTCATACCCGCCGCCGCCCAGCACGGTTTTCATGCCTGTGCCGATGACGATGGTCGCGATGGACAGGACCAGGATCAGCGCCAGTGCCTCTATCCGCGCCCGCGTTGTCAGCGTCAGCGGAAGGAACAGTGCAAACAGCAATGCCTTCCACACCCAGTCCCATTTCGTGGCCGCGCTATCGGGAAAATCGGCATTGCTCGTGGTCCACCAGCAATACATCAGCAGCGCCAGGATCAGCCCCTGCCGGAATGAAAAGCGCGCGCCCTCTTTCCGGTCCAGCAGCAGCCACCCGCCAAACGCCGCAGCAAACGCAACGAGGGAGATTTGCAGCTCCGTTATCAGAGTGTAGCCGATACGCTGCGGCGCCACGATATCGATATAGACATACAGCAGCACCCACAGGAACGGCCGTCTCAGCCCCAGCAGCAGGATGTAGAAAATGAAGGCGAGGAAGACGAGATCGAGCATCAGCTCTCCTCGGCTTTCGCTCTGGATTGGCGCCGCCCGGCCCCGCGCAGCTGTTTGCGCGTTTTTGTATTGGCTT
This sequence comes from Erythrobacter sp. MTPC3, assembly GCF_042854385.1. Taxonomy (NCBI): domain Bacteria; kingdom Pseudomonadati; phylum Pseudomonadota; class Alphaproteobacteria; order Sphingomonadales; family Erythrobacteraceae; genus Erythrobacter; species Erythrobacter sp. MTPC3. Next base: position 98,627 of record NZ_BTGP01000007.1, on the reverse strand, counting down.
CCTTGATGCCCTCTATCAGGGGATCGGTATCGACCCTCTCCCGCCCAAACAGCTGCCAAAAGGCAAACGCCATCAGCGCGTGTCCAATAGTAAGGGCGAGGTAATCGATCATCGCCCTGCCTTAAAGCGGTGCGGTTGACGGTCCGTTAAGCACAAGTGTGCAAGACGGCGCGCCATGACCCGCATCCTGCACGTGCTTGACCATTCGCTGCCGCTTCACAGCGGCTACACTTTCCGCACGCGCGCCATTTTGAAAGCGCAGCAGGCGGCAGGGCTGGAGGTGCGCGCCATAACCGGACAGCGGCACCATGTGGACGCGCCGGGCGACGGGGCGGACCAGATCATTGACGGGCTGACCTTTCACCGCACGCCCGGCGCGCCGTCGGGTCCGGCGGTGGCAAAGGAAGCGCGCGAGATCGCGGCTTTGTCCTCCAGCATTCGCGGCCTTGCGCGCAAATGGCGGCCCGACATCATTCACGCGCACTCACCCGCATTGTGCGGGGCGGCTGCGACGGGTGCCGCCCGCGCGCTTGGAATACCGCTGGTCTATGAAATCCGCGCTTTTTGGGAGGATGCGGCGGTCGGCAACCACACCGGCACCGAAGGGTCGATGAAATATCGCCTGACCCGCCAGCTTGAAACGCGCGTTGTCAAAAGCGCCGATGCCATCTTCACCATTTGCAGCGGCCTGCGCGATGATCTGATTGCGCGCGGGATTTCTCCCGGCAAAGTCGGCATCATGCCCAATGGCGTCGATCTGTCGCTGTTTGGCGATCCTCCGGCTCGCGACGTATCCCTGGCCTATGAGCTGGATTTACAGCGCGGCGATCCGGTGATCGGGTATATCGGCAGCTTTTACGATTACGAAGGCGTGGACGATCTGATCGCCGCGATGCCGATCCTGCGAAAGGCGCATCCGCGGGCGAAATTGCTGCTGGTCGGCGCGGGCGAGATGGATGCGAAATGGCGCGAAGCCGCAGCGCGGTTGCCCGATCCCGGTGCGGTGATTTTCACAGGGCGCGTGCCGCATGACACGGTTGAACGGTATTATTCGCTCATCGATGTGCTGGCCTATCCGCGTAAGGCATCCCGCCTCACTGATCTGGTCACTCCGCTCAAACCGCTTGAGGCGATGGCGCAGGGGCGGATCGTGGCGGCATCGAATGTTGGCGGCCACCGGGAGCTTATCACCGATGGCGAAACCGGCACCCTGTTCGACCCCGGCGACCCGCAGGCCTGCGCCGATGCGCTGGCCGACATTCTGGCATCGCGCGATGATTGGGACGCGCTGCGGGAACGCGGACAGCAGCACGTCCGGTCCCGGCACGACTGGTCGGTCAATGTTCAGCGTTATCTATGCGTTTACCAAGCCCTGCTAAACCGCAAGCACACCGATGCTGCACTATTACAGGCAGCCCATCAAAGCGGCCTTCGGGCCTAGGCAGTTTTAACGCAGCGCGGGGGCGATATGCGCAATATCAGAGCACGTTTGGCCGAAAATGCGCAGGCAAAGGCACAGGCACAGGCCGAAGCAGAGGCGCACGGCGCATCTGCCGAAACCAGCGACACCGAGACAAACGCAGCAATCCGCACCGAACCTGCCGCGGCCAAGGCTGCGCACCCGCGGGCAACGCGCGTTGGCAAAGCTCCGCTTGTCGCGCATCCTGCTTTCATCCCGATGCTCACGGTCTGGGGCGCTTTATTGTGCGGCCTTAGCGCGATTGTTGCGCCGCCCTGGCTGGCAGAACGTTTTACAGCGATCACCGGGCTTGGCACGGCAGCCGGGTATGGCGCGGCGGTTTTCGCCGGCCTTGCCGCGCTGATCGGCGGGACGATCGCATTTTGCGCCGCGATGCTGGTGAAGCGCGCGACCATTGATGCGCATTCCAACGGAGCGGTCGCTCGCATGGCAACCACTCTGGTGCGCCCGATTGATCCCGCGACCGAACTGGGCAGCGACAGCTTGGACGCGCCGATTGAGGACCGGGCCGATCTTACGGATGGACCTTCCATTCCAGACGCAGGCGAAATGCCAGCCGAGGGCGGATCAAACCTGCCGCGCGATCTCAGTCTGGGCGAATTTGCCGAGCTAAAGGGCCGAAACGCGGTCTGGGTTGAAGAGACAGAAGACGAGGCATTCGATCACGGCGTGAGTGTGACCGCCGACGATCTCACCGCCGATTTCAGCGATTCGCAGCCTGAAATCGCGGCCCCGGAAGAAATCGAAACGCCGCCGGTCATGCCCGCTGCGGTCGCGAAACTGCGCAAGGTTCCGCCGCAGGATCTCAGCCTGATCCAGATGGTCGAACGATTCGCTGTCGCCCTTCATGAACGGCAGGAGGCCGAGCAGATGGACAAGGGCGCGCATACTGCAGACACGCGCGATGCCCAGCTTGCCCAGGCGTTAAAGGCGCTGTCCACGTTTACGCAGGACGATCCGGCCGCGCCGGGAATCGCGTCTGCGCGGCCCCATTCCGTGATGGAAGAACTGCAAGACACCAACCGCGAACTGCGCGAGGCATTGACCAAATTGCAGGGGCTCAGCGGCGCTGCCTGACCAGGCCTTAAAGCCAAAGCGCACAAAACGCATAGCTGACGCTTACCTATGCGTAATAAAACTTCGCTCTTCGCGGTTGCAAAATCCCAATTCCGTCGGCAATAGGAATGTGAAACGCGGCGCAGCTGCCCGATGGTTTGCTGCGTCCGACATTCTGCCGCTGTTTGAACCATGCGCCGCACGTGCATAGGTATCAGGTATCGGCATCTTACAGATCGGATTTTTGCCATGGGACAGCCCACCTCCCAGGGTCTTTACGACCCCGCCAACGAACATGACGCCTGCGGTGTAGGCATGGTCGCCCATATCAAGGGCGAACGAAGCCACTCGATTGTCCAGCAATCGCTTGAGATCCTTGAAAAACTGGATCACCGCGGCGCGGTGGGAGCCGATCCGTTGCTGGGCGATGGTGCGGGTCTGCTGATGCAGATTCCCGACACGCTGATCCGCCGCTGGGCCGACGAAAACGGCCTTTATCTGCCGCCTTCGGGCGAATACGCGGTGGCGATGGCGTTCCTGCCGCAGGACGATGCGGCGCGCGATTTCGTGATTGACCGGTTTGAAACCCTCGCCGCGAAAGAGGGCCAGAATATCATCGGCTGGCGCGATGTGCCCACCACGATGGAAGGGCTGGGCGCGGCTGTCATCGATTCGATGCCGGTCATCAAACAGGCAATCGTTGCGCGCGGCGAAGAACTGGCCGATCAGGACGCGTTTGAACGCAAATTGCTTGCGCTGCGCAAACAGACGCTGAACCCGTTGGCAAAACTGGCCGAAAAGCACGGGCTTGAAGGTCTGACCGAAACTTACATGCCGAGCTTTTCCAGCCGCACCATTGTTTACAAAGGGCTGCTGCTGGCGACCCAAGTGGGCAGTTTTTATGACGACCTGCGCGATCCGGAATGCGTCTCCGCGTTCGGCCTTGTCCACCAGCGGTTCTCCACCAACACCTTTCCCAGCTGGCGGCTAGCCCACCCGTTCCGCTTCATCGCGCATAACGGAGAGATCAACACGGTTCGCGGCAATGTGAACTGGATGAATGCGCGCCGCCGCACGATGGAAAGCGACCTACTTGGTCCTGATCTCGACAAGATGTGGCCGATCATCCCGCACGGCCAATCCGACACCGCCTGCCTCGACAATGCATTGGAACTGCTGCTGGCGGGCGGATACAGCCTTGCCCATGCGATGATGATGCTGATACCCGAAGCGTGGAACGGCAACGCTTTGATGGACCCGGCCCGGCGCGCCTTTTACGAATATCACGCCGCCCTGATGGAGCCGTGGGACGGCCCCGCCGCCGTGTGCTTCACCGATGGACGCCAGATCGGCGCGACGCTGGACCGCAATGGTCTGCGCCCGGCGCGGTTCTGCGTGACCAAGGATGACATCGTCTGCCTCGCGTCAGAAAGCGGCGTGCTGCCGTTTGCCGAGGAAGACATCGTGCGCAAATGGCGTCTTCAGCCCGGCAAGATGTTGCTGATCGACCTCGAACAGGGCCGCATCATCGAAGATGACGAGCTGAAAGCCGATCTCGCCACGTCCGAACCCTTCGCCAAATGGCTGGAACAGGCGCAGGTCCGGCTTGAGGATCTAACCGATATAGAGCCGGAGCTGTCCGAAGTGCCGGAGGATCACACCACTCTGCTCCAGCGCCAGCAGGCGTTCGGTTATACGCAGGAAGACATCTCGCGCTTCCTAGAACCGATGGCGGTCAAAGGCGACGATCCGATCGGCTCCATGGGCACCGATACGCCCATCGCCGTCCTGTCGGACAAGGCGCGGCTGCTCTACGATTATTTCAAACAGAACTTTGCGCAGGTCACCAACCCGCCCATCGACCCGATCCGTGAAGAGCTGGTGATGAGCCTGCTGTCGATGATCGGCCCGCGGCCCAACCTGCTGGGCCATGATGCCGGCACGCACAAACGGCTGGAAGTCAAACAGCCGATCCTCACCAATGACGATCTGGCAAAAATCCGCTCGGTCGAATCGACGGTGGACGGCGCGTTTCGCTGTGCGACCATCGATACGACTTGGGATGTAGAGGCCGGGGTTGAAGGCATCGAGCTTGCCATTCGCGAAATGTGCTGGGCCGCGACCGAGGCGGTGCTGCAGGATCACAACATTCTGGTCCTGTCCGACCGCGCGCAGGACGAAGGGCGCATTCCGATGCCCGCACTGCTCGCCACGGCGGCTGTTCACCATCACCTCGTGCGGCAAGGTTTGCGGATGCAGACCGGCCTCGTCGTCGAAACCGGCGAAGCGCGCGAAGTGCACCATTTCTGCGTGCTGGCCGGTTACGGAGCGGAGGCGATCAATCCGTATGTGGCGTTTGAAACGCTGGAGGATATCCGCAGGCGCAAGCATTCCGAAATCAGTGCCGAAGAAGTGCAGCAAAACTTCATCAAGGCCATAGGCAAAGGCATCCGCAAGGTGATGTCGAAGATGGGCATATCCACCTACCAGTCCTATTGCGGGGCACAGATTTTCGACGCGGTCGGCCTGTCGAGCGACTTTGTGGAACAATATTTCACAGGGACCTCCACCACCATCGAAGGCGTCGGGCTGGCGCAGGTGGCAGAGGAGAGCGTGCGCCGCCACGCGCAGGCATACGGTGATAATCCGCTGTACAAGAGCATGCTGGATGTCGGCGGTATCTATCAATACCGCCTGCGCGGGGAAGAGCACGCCTGGACCCCCGCCAATGTCGCGCAATTGCAGCACGCGGTGCGCGGCAACGATGCGAAAAACTACGAAGAATTCGCCAAGAGCGTGAACGAGCAATCCGAACGGCTGCTGACCATTCGCGGCCTGCTCGAATTGAAGAAGGCGGACAGCGCCATCCCACTAGACGAGGTCGAACCGGCCTCTGAAATCGTGAAGCGGTTCTCCACCGGCGCGATGAGCCTGGGGTCGATCAGCCACGAAGCGCACTCGACCATGGCGCTGGCCATGAACCGCATCGGCGGCCGTTCCAACACCGGTGAAGGCGGAGAGGAGCCGTTCCGCTTCCGACCGATGGAAAATGGCGATTCGATGCGCAGCCGCATCAAACAGGTCGCGAGCGGCCGGTTCGGCGTCACAACCGAATACTTGGTCAATGCCGACGATATCCAGATCAAGATGGCGCAGGGTGCAAAGCCTGGTGAGGGCGGCCAATTGCCCGGTCACAAGGTGGACAAACGGATCGGCGCGGTGCGCCACTCGACGCCGGGGGTGGGCCTCATTTCCCCGCCGCCGCACCACGACATCTACTCGATCGAAGACCTCGCCCAGCTGATCCACGATCTGAAAAACGTGAACAATGACGCGCGCATCTCGGTAAAACTGGTGTCCGAAGTGGGCGTCGGTACGGTTGCGGCTGGCGTATCGAAAGCGCGCGCCGACCACGTTACCATTTCCGGCTATGACGGCGGCACGGGTGCTTCGCCGCTTACATCGCTGACCCATGCGGGCAGTCCGTGGGAAATCGGGCTTGCCGAAACGCAGCAGACATTGCTGCTCAACGATCTGCGCAGCCGCATCGCAGTGCAGGTCGATGGCGGCCTGCGCACGGGCCGCGACGTTGCCATTGGCGCTTTGCTGGGCGCAGACGAGTTTGGCTTTGCCACCGCTCCGCTGATCGCGGCGGGCTGCATCATGATGCGCAAATGCCACCTTAATACATGCCCGGTCGGCGTCGCCACGCAAGACCCTGAACTGCGCAAGCGGTTTACCGGCACGCCCGAACACGTGGTCAATTACATGTTCTTCGTCGCCGAGGAATTGCGCGGCATCATGGCCGAAATGGGCTTCCGCACGGTTGAGGAAATGGTGGGCAGAGTAGACCGGCTCGACATGACCCGGATGCACCGCCACTGGAAAGCGCGCGGCATCAACCTGTCACGCCTGCTCCACGTGCCCGAACTTGCCGAAGGGGCAAAGCTCTACAACACCGAAACGCAGGATCACGGTCTGGGCGCGGCGATGGACAACGCGCTGATCGCGGACGCAAAGGACGCGATCGAGGGGGCGAAACCGGTTCAGCTCGATTACGAAATCCGCAATGTGAACCGCACGGTCGGCGCGATGCTATCGGGCGAAATTGCGAAAGCACACGGCCACGAAGGGCTGCCGGTCGATACCATCCGCGTAAATCTGACCGGGGTCGCCGGGCAAAGTTTCGGCGCATGGCTCGCCCACGGCGTAACGCTCGACCTGTCGGGCGATGCGAACGATTACGTGGGCAAAGGGCTTTCGGGCGGACGCATCATCGTGCGCCAGCCGGACGGCGTGCCGCGCGATGCGGCAAACAACATCATTGTCGGCAACACCGTGCTTTATGGCGCGATTGCGGGTGAGGCGTATTTCAGCGGCGTCGCAGGTGAACGGTTCGCGGTCCGCAATTCAGGCGCGATCGCCGTGGTCGAAGGCGCGGGCGACCATGCCTGCGAATACATGACCGGCGGCGTTGTCGTCGTGCTGGGCAAGACGGGCCGCAACTTTGCCGCCGGGATGAGCGGCGGCGTGGCCTATGTCTACGATCCTGATGGCGATTTCAGCAAGCTGGTCAATCACGCGCAGGTCGAGCTGGAGCCGGTATCGGGTCAGACCGACAGCGAAGAGGGCACCGGCCGTCCGGCGCAGCGGCCACGTTCCGTCAGCGATTTCGGCATGGGCGACATGCTGCGTCATGACGGCGACCGGCTGCGTATCTTGATTGAGCGGCACCAGCTGCACACCGGCAGCGCGATTGCCGGGGAGCTGCTGGCAGACTGGGACGCGGCGCTGACGCGTTTCGTCAAGGTCATGCCGACCGATTACAAGCGCGCGCTTGAAGCTATGGAAGCCGAGCGCGAAGAAGCCGCCTCTGTCGCGGCGGAATAAGGGTTAGTTACGATGGGTAAAGACACCGGATTTCTGGAACTGGATCGGCGCGAGCGCGACTATCTCGATCCCAAGGAACGTCTCAATAATTACCGCGAATTCGTAATCCAGCCGGATGACGAAACGCTATCCTCGCAGGCATCGCGCTGTATGGATTGCGGCATTCCGTATTGTCACAATGGCTGTCCGGTGAACAACATGATCCCGGACTGGAACCATCTGGTCTATGAGAACGACTGGCGCAATGCGCTGGACCTGCTGCATTCGACCAACAACTTTCCCGAATTTACCGGCCGCATCTGCCCCGCCCCGTGCGAGGCAAGCTGCACTCTCAACATCGTCGACCAGCCGGTCACGATCAAGAGCATCGAATGCGCGATTATCGACCGCGGATGGGACGAAGGCTGGGTCACCCCGCAGATTCCCGAAACCAAAACCGGCAAATCTGTCGCCGTGGTCGGTTCCGGCCCCGCCGGCCTTGCCTGCGCGCAGCAGCTGGCGCGCGCGGGTCACAGCGTGACCGTGTTTGAAAAAAGCGACCGCGTTGGCGGCTTGCTGCGTTACGGCATTCCCGACTTCAAGATGGAAAAGCAGCTGATCAGCCGCCGCTGCATCCAGATGGAGGCTGAAGGGGTTGAATTCCGCACCAGCAAGGAAGTTGGCGTCGATGTCTCCTTTAAAAGCTTGCAGGAAAACTTTGATGCCATCGTCCTGTCGGGCGGGTCCGAAGATGCGCGCGCTCTCTCCATTCCCGGCGCCGAGATGACAGGCGTACGGCTGGCGATGGAATTCCTGACCCAGCAGAACAAGCGTAACGCAGGCGACGAAGAAGTTCGCGCTGCACCGCGCGGCAGCCTGCTCGCCACTGGAAAGCACGTGGTCGTCATCGGCGGCGGCGACACCGGCAGCGACTGTGTCGGCACGTCCAACAGGCAGGGCGCGAAAAGCGTCACTCAGCTGGAAATCATGCCGAAACCGCCTGAAAAAGAAGACAAGGCGCTGACATGGCCCGACTGGCCGCTGAAACTGCGCACCTCTTCCAGCCATGAAGAGGGCGTGGAGCGCGACTGGGCGGTCCTGACAAAGCGCGTGGTCGGCGACGGCGAGAAAGTCACCGGCCTCGAATGCGCGCGCGTCGAATGGAAAGACGGGCAAATGCAGGAGGTCGAAGGCAGCACCTTCACGATCCCTGCCGACCTTATCCTGCTGGCGATGGGCTTTACCGGTCCGAAGAAAGCCGGTCTGCTGGAACAGGCAGGCGTCGAGCTGACCGATCGCGGCAATGTGTCGGCCGACACGGATCGCTATGCCACCAGCGTTGATGGCGTCTTCACCTGCGGAGATATGCGGCGCGGGCAGAGCCTTGTCGTGTGGGCCATCCGCGAAGGGCGCCAATGCGCGCGCAGCGTGGACCAGGCGCTGATGGGCGTGACGGAACTGCCGCGCTGACATTGGCTTGGCCTGTAATGGCAGGCTGGTAATGGCTAGCAGGGCGACCAGCTTGGTTAGTGTAGGCTTACCAAGAGTATGATTTTTGCGTGATTGTGCCGGATCGGTCCAATTGCGCTTGCTCCCAATCCACGATGATACTGACAGACAGGCCAAGACAGCCTTGACGCTGATCGATAGGAATGTTTCTATCTATCAAGTATCGAATACTAATAAGTAAAATCGCTCTGGGTTTCTGGAGCCGGTCTACGGGTGGGAATAACTTGGTCGCAATTTCGCATTTCAGGCAGGCACTGTTTTTGCTTGCCGTCAATATTGCTGCGGTCAGCCTGGCAACTGCGCCGCCTGTTCTTGCCAATACGTCAGCGGGCGCGAATGATCCGGCCCCTGAAACACCGGAACCCGCACCCGTTACCCACGCCGTCACGCCGCAAGACGGCGGGGGCGCGCAGGTTTCCGTCGAAACCGAAACAGCATCCGATCACACAGAGCCAAAGGCCGCCGCAGCAAATCCCCTCTCCGCCCGCGTTGTCATGTCACAATTTGTCGACATGCCGGTTGTGGGCGATGCGGACAGCACGCTGCGATATGCGGGCCGGGCGGATGCCTATATCGACATTGCGGGCAGCGCGTGGGGGCTGGATGACAGTTTCACGCTGACGGTCCGCCCTGAATACACATGGGGCAAGGACAGCAATGGCACGATCGGCCTGATCCCGAACAACACCGCGCTGTTCCGGGGCGAAACCGCGGGCGATTTCGACGTGTCGGTCAGCGTGTCGAAACAGTGGCAGTCGGGGGCCAAACTGACAGTTGGCAAAGTCAACGTCCTCGATCTGGGCGGGCAATTACCAGTCGTCGGCAGCGACGGGCATCACGGGTTCCAGAACCTCGGTTTTGCGCTGCCGCCTTCGGCCATCATCCCGAACACGATCACCGGCGCGCTGCTTTCAGTCCCTACCGAGGATGCGCTATTCCGGCTCTGGGTGTTCGACCCGGATTCGCAATATGAGCGCACCGGGTTTGAAACCGGCTTTGAAAGCGGGGTCGGGTTTCTCTCATCGGTGACAGTCCCGGTAAAAATCGGCGGAAAGCCCGGCTATTACGCGCTCAAACTGTCGGGTTCGACCCGCGATGACATTTCTTCGAGCAACCTTCCTGCGGCGCTGATCCCGCCTGCGGCAAGCGGTTTCGGAAACACCAAAGGCGAATTCGCCGCCGTGCTTGCCGCGTATCAGTTCCTCGATGTCTACCCGGAGGCACCGGGCAAAGGCTGGGGCTTTTTCGCGCAGGCCTATGCTTCGCTGGGCGATCCGACGTTCCTCGACAAAAGCGGCTTTGTAGGCATCTCGGGCAACCCGCGCCGCCGCACTCAGGACCGTTTCGGCGCGGGCTATTTCCGCTATTCGCTGACCGACGGGCTGGTCGATGCTTTGAACACACGGCTCGGGCTTGAGGACGAAGAGGGGGTGGAGCTGTTCTATACCCTCGGCATTGCAGACCGGTATGAACTGACAGCAAACGTCCAGATTATCGACAGCGTCGTGACCGCGCGCGACACAGGCGTACTGGTGGGCCTGCGGCTGACCACCGGGTTTTGATGGGAGGCACGCATCGCCCGACGTATATTGATCACAGGATGTTCAGGCGGAGGCAAAACCACTGTGCTGGAAATCCTATCTCGTCGCGGCTTCCATGTTGTGCCAGAGCCGGGTTTGCGGGTCATCCGATCTGGCGGTCCGGCACCCTGGGATAGTCTCGATCAGTTTATTTGTGCAGTGATCGACCTGTCCAAAGCCGATTTGGACGAGGCCGCCAACGTAAAGGGCGATGTCTTTTTCGACCGAGGATTGCTGGATGCGCTATCGGGCCAAGCCGCAAGGTCCGAGACGGATCTCGCGCTCCTATCGTTCGAGCCATTTCCTTACAGCGAGCCTGTTTTCTACGCTCCACCTTGGCCTGAAATATTTGAACAGACGCTTGAGCGCCAATTGCCATTGGATGCTGCAATTGAGGAGGCCGAGAGGCTGAAGCGGGACTTACAAGCGCTCGAAATTGTGCATCTCGTTCTGCCCAAATCCTCTGCAGAAAAGCGTGCGGATTTCATAATTGAAAGTCTACACCATGTTCCCTTGGCAAGCGCAGATTAACCTGCGCCTATCGCTCGTTGCTGTATTGCATCTATTCGGCTTAAACCGCCGAGAGGGTCTTTGAACTCGTGCTGCCGGGTATGTGCTTCCAGCGCATCTTTGGCATCCTGCCAGCCCCTTCACTCCAGCCTCCAGTCGATTGCGCCGCGCCCGCGCGCTTCCAGAAAAGCATTCACCCGGCTGAAGGGGCGCGTGCCGAAAAATCCGCGGTGGGCCGATAACGGGCTGGGATGCGGGCTTTTGATGACGAGGTGGTGGTCGCCCCGGCCCAGCGCCGCGATCCGGTCCGCTTTCTTGGCCGCATGGCTGCCCCACAGGATAAACGCGCATGGATCGCCCCGCTCCGCAACCGCAGCGACGGCCGCATCGGTGATTGCGTCCCATCCGCGCCCGGCATGACTGCCCGCCTGGGCCTGCTCGACTGTCAGGGTATTGTTGAGCAGCAGCACGCCCTGCCGCGCCCACGGCGACAGGTCGCCAGATTGCGGGCGAGGGATGCCGAGATCGCTCTCCAGCTCCTTGAAGATATTTGCGAGCGACGGCGGCGGCTTCACCCCGTCCCGCACCGAAAACGCAAGGCCGTGCGCCTGCCCCGGCCCGTGATAGGGATCCTGCCCCAGAATAACCGCGCGAACATTCTCCAGCGGGGTCAGCGATAATGCCGCCAGCCGCTCCCCGCGCGGGGGATAGACGGTCTTGCCCGCATCCTCCTGCGCGCGCAGCCAGCCGCCCAGCTTGCGCGCCTCTGGCGTGGCAAGCGCGGGTTCCAGCGCAGCGCGCCAGCTTTCGGGTAGATCGTCCTGTGCCATGACGCTGTGCAGCCTACACCGCGCAGGCCAGATATCGCCACCGCCGCGTTTCCCGCTATCCCCCTTTCCCTAACCCCGCATGTGGCGTAGGGCAGCGCGCTATGGCCGTACATTTTCATGAAGAAGACCTGCCCGATGGCGTGCTGCAAGGCACCGGGGCGCTCGCCGTTGATACCGAGACGATGGGACTGATCACGCACCGCGACAGGCTGTGTGTCGTCCAAATCAGCGATGGATCGGGTGATGAACACTTGGTGCGCTTTTCACCGGGCAGCGAATATGACGCGCCCAACCTCAGCGCAATCCTCGCCGATGAAAGCCGGGTAAAGCTGTATCACTATGCGCGGTTCGATCTTGCCGCGCTGTATTATTACCTCGGCGTAATGGCCGCGCCAGTGTTCTGCACGAAGATCGCGAGCAAGCTTGTGCGGACCTATACCGACCGGCACGGGCTTAAAAACCTCACCGATGAATTGCTGGGCGAAAGCATATCAAAACAGCAGCAAAGCTCCGACTGGGGCGGGCCGGTGCTGAACGATGCGCAGCGCGATTACGCCGCGTCCGACGTGCGGTTCCTGCACCGCCTGCGTGATGAGCTGACCAAGCGGCTGGAACGCGAAGGTCGCACGCACATTGCACAGGCATGTTTCGACTTCCTCCCCACCCGCGCGCAGCTCGATATTGCCGGCTGGGCCGAACACGACATTTTCAACCACTCCTGAAAGCCAAGAGCCACGTAAACGCGCCATGGTCCTGAAACGCCGCATAGAAACCAGTGAAGCGAAAGAACTGCGCGGAAAGCGCCAGCATTTCGCCGCGCCCGGCGGCTCGCACGACAAGCTGATCGGGTTTTTGGCGCGCGCATTGCCAGCGGGTGTCGGCGTGCTTGCGGCGCTGATGGTTATCACGCCGCTTTCCCCGCGCGGCGAGGTCAGCTTTCTGCTGGACCGTAACAAAGTCGCGGTGATCGATGAGCGGCTGAGCGTGGACAATGCGATGTATCGCGGGCGCGACAGCAAGGACCGCCCCTTTGCGGTATCGGCTGGCGACGCGGTGCAACGCTCCAGCGCGGAAGGGCTAGTGCGGATGGAGGATCTGGTGGCGCAATTGCTTCTTCCCGATGGCCCGGCGCGCCTCACAGCAAAAGGCGGCGTCTATGACATCGACACCGAAATCGTCGCGATTGACGGCACCGTGCTGCTGAACGCCGCCGATGGATATTCGATGCGGGCGAGCGGGGTTTCGGTTAATCTCGAAGAGCGCACTTTGATCGGTGATAACGGGGTCGAGGGGGAGGTGCCTGCGGGCAGCTTTTCCGCGCAGACCATGCGCGCCGATCTGGGTGAACGCACCGTCACACTCGATGGCGATGCCAGCCTGCGAATGATACCTGGCCGATTGAGGATGCCATGACAGCAATGAAAACCGCCGCCCCTGACCAGACCCCCTTCAGCGATCCCTGCGCAAAACCGCTGGGCAGGATGATGTTCGGCTGGATGGCGGGCGGATTTGCGCTTACCTGCGCGCTGGCAGGCGGTATCGCCGTGCAGGCGCAGGGCATCGCCTTGCACAACACCAACGCGCCAGTAAATTACGATGCGGGCACGATCGAATTGCAGGACCGGCAGAACCGCGTGACATTGTCCGGCGGGGTGATCGTGACGCAGGCCGGACTGACGGTGCGATCATCGCGGATGCTGGTGAACTTCACCGACACCGGATCGCTCGACATCCAGCGTATCACCGCGACCGGCGGAGTGACCGTGACGCGCGGCAGTGAACGCGCGACAGGCGATGTTGCGATCTACGATTTTGGCCGCCGGATTATCACGATGGCAGGCGATGTCAGCCTGCGCCGCGGAACAGACACGCTGAACGGCGGCAGGCTGGTGATTGATCTGGCAAGCGGCGTATCAAGCGTCGATGGGCGAGCATCGGGCGGGTCGGGCGAAGCGGGATCATCCGGCGGGCGCGTGACCGGCACATTCTCCGTCCCGCAATCGGACGACTAGGCTTTTACAAAAGCAACGGGCGCGCTCCACAGCGGGCCTTGCGATCAATATGCGTTGTCGTGACGCAGCACCGCTATCGTCTTCAGCACGATGATGAAATCAGTCAGCAGCGACCAGCGCGAGACATATTCCAGATCTGACTGAAGCCTGTCGGTCAGGTCCTTCTCCTGCTCCGTCGCGCCCCGGTGGCCGCGCACCTGCGCCAATCCGGTGAGCCCGGGTTTCAGACAGTGGCGCTGCCAGTATTGCTGATCCACTTCCCAGAAATATTTGTTGTTGGCCCGGCTGCCCAGCGCATGGGGACGCGGGCCGACAATCGACATTTCGCCGCGCAGGACGTTCAGGATTTGTGGCAGCTCATCAATGCTGGTCCTGCGGATGAAGGCGCCTATACGGGTGATCCGGTCATCGCTGCGTCCGGTCGATCGTGCGCCGTCCGCATCGAGGTTGTCGACCCGCATGGAGCGGAATTTGTACATGTCGAAAAACTGGTTGCCCCGCCCCAGACGGCGCTGGATGAAAAACACCGGTCCGCCATCCTCCAGCTTGATCGCGGCCGCCACGATCAGCAGAACCGGCGACAGGGCGAGCAGACCAGCTGATGCGACCACCATATCGAAAGCGCGCTTCCCAACCCGCCCGCGCAGTCCCAGCGGGCCGGTCGACACCACTAAAGTGGTGCGTGCGGGATCAACGTAGCGGTGGACGCCCAATGCGCCAAGATCATGCGCAGGCTCGCTCACGATTTCCCCGTGAACGCCGCTCGATTTCAGCAGGAACGCCCATTCCAGCCTGCGCGAACGGTCGCAGCTGACCACGACCTTGTCCTGATTGCGCAGCAGCTTGCCCAGCCTGTCCAGCATGAACGGATCGTGCCCGGTCGGATCGATGCCGAACTTCTTGGCCGATATGACATCCGCTGTATCGAGCGAGAATTTCGGCCCCTCATCGTCGATGACCAGAAAGTTGCGCGTGCGCCCGCCCCAGAACATGCCGATCAGTTTGATCATCGCCCAGCGCGACCACACCAATGCCGTCAAAAACAGCACCAGCCCTAGCGTGACGGCGACCCGCGAAAACTCGGCATTTGCCTTCATGTAGAACGCGATGAAGTTCACCATGGCGGCGGAAATGATGATGGCGATCACCGCCTGACGCGCGCCGAAAATCCAATCTCGAAGGGCGCGTCCGCTATACGTCGAATTGTAAAGAGCGATGGTGAAATACAGCGGCAGAATGGTCTGCGCAGCCAGCATGGTGCGGTTTTGCCACCACACGCCTTCATAGATATAGGCGGCGAAAATAAACGCTGCATGCAGCATCAATCCGTCGGCGATCAGCATCAGGGTGTAAGTGCGCAGACGGCGCCGTTCCAGCGACGGCGCGATCTTCGCTTCGGCCAAGCCGGGCAACGACCTATCGATTAGCGAGCCAGAAGGTTTGTTCATTATTGAAGCCTGACGCAGGGCTGCTTAGTATTTTTACCTAGTCGCTCCTACAGGGCATCTTCAACGTATTGCAACTGCGAGGAGGGCGTTGGGCGCAAATTTCAGCGCTTCGTCGCAAACCTGGCAATTTCAGCGAGGTCCTGAGCCAAAAACAGCTCGGCTGCCTGGCTGTTTGACAGCAATCGGCGGTGCAGGCCGATCAGGCGCGGGATCAGCCGGTCCAGTTTCTTGCGGTGCCAGCGCGTCAATTGCTGGCGGATATCGCGTTCTTCTTTCCAGAAAATACCGAGCTGCGCTTTCTCGCCCTTGCTCAAGTTATCGAACGACCCGCGCGGCCCCAGCCGGGCGGTGATCTGCGCAAGCTGAGCGGCGCGGCGTTCCAGCGCGAGCAGCAGACCGACCGGATTGAGGCCCAGTTCGCGCATCCGGCGAACTTCCTGTGAAAGCCGCCCGGTCTCGCCCCCCATGACCGCATTGACGACAGGCTGGAACCCGTCCTCTTCGGTCGCCGCGCCGATTTCGGCATACTCTTCAACGCTGGCGGATTTCGGGGACTGCGGATCGGCATCGCAGTAGAGCGCAAGTTTCGTCACTTCCGATTGCGCCAGCCGCACGTCCAGCCCGGCGGCGCGCGCAATGCGCTCCGCCAGATCGCCGCCCAGCCGCAAACCCGCCGCATCCGCCATTGCGCGAACCGATGCCGCGACCGACATCATGTCGGGCGGATAGAACATCGCGACCAGCGCATCGGCGCGCTTTTCCAGCAGCTTTGCGGTGCGCGATTTGTCGGTGGCAGAGGTCGCCACGACCAGCACCGGGGCCGCGTGGCCTGCGCCGCTCTCACCCGTTTCGATCAGCGCCTTGAGCGCATCATGCGCCTCGTCTCCGCTGGCCCTGACAAGAATGTGCCGCTTGTCGCCAAACAGGGATTCGGTGCGCGCCTCATCGCCCAGCAGCGCGGGATCGCGGCGCAGGTCGGCGCCCGACAGGTCTAACCGCTCGCCTGCATCGGGCATGGCTTCGATGATTTTGTCTGCCGCCGCCGATGCGCCCGCCTCGTCCGGTCCGCAGAAAAAGAAGATGCTTGCCTGCAACGCGCTGCGCGGAATACCGCGCGCGAAATCGGTATGCTTGGCCTTCATCGCGGCATCATTGCGGCGCGGTTTCCCCGGCCCTGCTGCGCAGCGTCAGGGCGATGCGCGTCGCCATCCGGTCGGCGACTTCCTTGGCGATGTTTTCCAGCGCGTATTGTTCAGCCGCGATGGTGGCGTATTCGCTGGAAACAACGTCGATACCCGCATCGAAGCCTTCGGTTGCGTCCAGCAATATCTCGCCGCTCGACAGGTCGACCAGTTGATACCGCGCCCGCAAAATCCGGCGTTCGCGGCTGATCGTGTCATCGTTGAGCACACCAAGCGCCTCAAGCGAATCGTCGAGCCGTACGTCGAGCCTGTAAGCGGGCGATACCTCGGAGCCGACCTTGCCCAGCCGTTCATTCAGCGCATTGCGCACCAGCCAGCCGCCGCGTCCCGGGATCGCAGGCACGTCCACCGCCGAAAGCCCCTGAATAACACCGGCAGAACTGCCACCGGAATAAAGCGGCTGGAGTCCGCAGCCCGAAAGCGGCAGAGCAAGAGCGGCGATCAGAGCGGCAGGCATCAGGGCGCGCAGGAAGGAGGGCGCAGTGCGCATCATGTCACGATATTCACCAACCGGTCCGGCACGACAATCACCTTGCGAATTTCAGCTCCGTCGATCGAACGCTGGACGTTCTCGCTCGCCAAGGCAAGCGCCTCCAGATCATCCTTCGCCGCCCCCTTGGGCGCGGTGATGGTGTCGCGCAGCTTGCCTTTATGCTGGATGGCGATGGTCACTTCATCCTCGACCAGCATGGCCGGATCGTGATCGGGCCATGCGGCATCCGCGATCAGGGTGTCATGGCCCATGATCGCATAGGCCTCTTCGGCGAGATGCGGCATCATCGGGCTGACGAGGTGCAGCACCGCCCGGATGGCAAAATTGCGGCTTTCGCTCGGCGCGGCTTTTTCCGCTGCGGCGGTGAGTTCGTAAATGCGCGCAACCGCCTTGTTAAAGCCAAGCGCCTCGATATCCTCGGCAACGGCAACAATGGCCTGATGCGCCTTACGGGCTAGAGCCTTGTCCTCTCCGGTCGCGCCCGTGTCAAAGCTGCCGAACAGCCGCCAGAGCCGCTGGACAAAACGCGAGCATCCCTCGATCCCGCTATCGGACCACGGCAGGTCGCGTTCGGGCGGGCTGTCGGACAGCATGAACCAGCGCACCGCGTCTGCGCCGTACTGGTCGATGATGTTGTCAGGATCGACGACGTTCTTCTTCGATTTCGACATCTTGACGACGCGGCCAGCGGTGACCGGCGCGCCGTCTTCGATCCGGGTCCAATCGGCTCCGTCCTTTCGCACTTCGTCCGGCGAAAGCCAGCTGCCATCGCCCAGGCTATACGTCTCATGCGTGACCATGCCCTGCGTAAACAGCGCCGCAAACGGCTCTTTCACATCCAGCTTGCCAATATGGGCGAGCGCGCGGGTCCAGAACCGGGCATAGAGCAAGTGCAGGATCGCGTGTTCAATTCCGCCGATATAATGCTGCACCGGCATCCACTTGGCGACTTCCTCCGCATCGAACGGAGCATCGTCCGGCTGGCTGGCAAAGCGCAGGAAATACCAGCTGGAATTGGTAAAGGTGTCGAGCGTGTCTGTCTCCCGCACAGCTTCGCCGCCGCATTGCGGACATGCAACATGCTTCCATGTGGGGTGGCGTTCCAGCGGGTTGCCGGGCGTTTCGAAATCGACATCTTCTGGCAGAGTGACGGGCAACTGGTCCTTTGGCACGGGAACCACGCCGCAGGCATCGCAGTGAATGAACGGGATCGGCGTGCCCCAGTAACGCTGGCGCGAAACGCCCCAATCGCGCAGCCGCCAAACGGTGGTGCCATTGCCCCAGCCGCCCGTTTCAGCGCGTGTGATAACTTCGGCCTTGGCATCCTCGACGCTCATCCCGTCGAGGAAGTCCGAATTGACGATCACACCGTCCCCCGGCTCCGCCTCGCCAGCCATTGGCGCATCGCCGGCAGCGGGATCGCTGGCGACGACGCGCTGGATCGGCAGGCTGTATTTGGTCGCAAATTCGAAATCGCGCTGGTCGTGTCCCGGCACGCCCATGACCGCGCCAGTGCCGTAATCCATCAGCACGAAATTCGCGATGAAGACCGGAAGAGCCTCTCCGCTAAAAGGATGCTGTGCCGTGATCCCAGTGTCGAAGCCGAGCTTTTCCGCTGTCTCCAGCTCCGCCGCGGTGGTGCCGCCGCGTTTGCACTCCTCAATAAATGCCGCCGCATCCGCATTGTCAGCGGCGATGCCCTGCGCAATCGGGTGGTCAGCGGCAATCGCGCAGAAACTCGCGCCGAAAATCGTGTCGGGACGGGTCGTGTACACGGGCAGCTTTTCGCCGCTCGACAGATCAAAGCTAAACTCAAGGCCAGACGATTTGCCGATCCAGTTTTCCTGCATCAGCCGCACTTTTTCCGGCCAGTCTTCCAGCTCATCAAGTCCGGCCAGCAGCTCTTCGGCAAAGTCGGTGATTTTCAGAAACCACTGGTCGAGCTTGCGCTTTTCAACCTCGGCGCCTGATCGCCAGCCCTTGCCGTCGATCACCTGTTCGTTGGCGAGCACGGTCATATCGACCGGGTCCCAGTTCACCTCGCTTGACCGGCGATAGACCAGCCCGCCTGCATACATGTCGAGGAACAGTGCCTGTTCGTGGCCGTAATATTCCGGGTCGCAGGTCGCAAATTCGCGCGTCCAGTCGAGCGCAAATCCGATGCGTTTCAGCTGCGCCTTCATCCCTTCGATATTGGCGCGGGTCCAGCTGCCGGGATGCACTTTCTTTTCCATCGCGGCGTTTTCGGCCGGCATTCCGAATGCGTCCCAACCCATCGGGTGGAGCACTTCATGGCCGCGCATCTTTTTATAGCGCGCCAGCACATCGCCCATCGTGTAATTGCGCACGTGCCCCATGTGGATGCGGCCCGATGGATAGGGGAACATCTCGAGGATAAAGCTTTTCGGCTTTTCGCTGGAGGAATCGGCGGTGAATGTGCCCGCATCTTCCCACGCGCGCTGCCAGCGCCCGTCTGCCGAGGACGGATCGAATCGATTATCAGTCATGGTAAAACCGCTAGTGCGATTGCGATCAGGAAGCGAGAGCCTTGCGCCGCAGATCACGTGCCTTGGTGAGGATGATGTCCTCCAGCTTTTGCACGGTCGCCGCCTGAACCGGTGCATCGACCCAGCGCCCGCTCTGCGAAACCTGGCGGCTGGCCGCGACGCGCAGGGCGTCAGCGCGCAAATCCTGGTCGAGGATCGTGACCGTCAGCTTCACACGTTCATCCGGGTTGGATGGGTTCGCATACCAATCGGTCGCGATCACGCCGCCATTGCTGTCGGCAGAGGCAAGCGGGGCGAAACTGACCGTGTCGAGCGCAGCGCGCCACAGAAACGCGTTCACGCCGATTGTGTTGATCTGCGCCGATTGCAGTTCGGTGGTCGGACGCTCATTGCCGCCGCATGCGGCGAGACCGAGGGCGGCTGCGCCGACAAAAGCGATGCGGGTCGTTTGCAAAAAGGCGTATTTGGCGCGTGTCACAACAAGAAAATCCTTTGGCTGTCTTCCATGGCTCTATAACCCGCGCACCGCGCGCGGCAAGCGCCTAGCGTTCGCTACCCGCAGGTCAGCGACTGGCGAAGCAGGGCGATAAAGGCCATTTTTCGCCTTAAGCCGGGCTGAACCTGTGCGCCGCCCCTACCCCCGCCCGCGCGGCCATCGCGGCATCGCCGCCGCCGCTGTTTATGTGTGGCTAGGGCAACAGTTCTGGTTTTAAGCGACTCTTTCCATGTGGAAAACATTGCGCGCCAGCGACTTATAAGCCTACTATTTCACTCGATTGCACAGGCGACTCGGCTCCGGGTCATCATGCAGACTTCATTACCGGTTAAGGCGGGAACCGTTTTTAAGGATTGAAGTTGAGATTTTATCGCAGCCGTTTTTGAACGATGCGACAACGGAAGAGGTTGGTTAAGTGGCAAAGCCAGTGATCAGGTCAGCAAAAAAGCAGCGTCAGCTGCCGCTGCTTGGCATGGCCGGCGCTCTTATGCTTGCCCTGCCAACCGCCAGTCTGGCCGTTGTTGGACTGGATCAGGGCTCAAACGCCGACGAAGCATCGGCTTTCGACCTGTTCACGCCCGCATCGGTTGATCCCGAACTTGCCGCCCGCATCGCTGATAAAGCGCGGGCCAAGGGTATCCGGTTTACTCCAGCGGGCGCGAACCCTGCGCTGCGCGGCAAGACGGTAACCGTCGCAATCCGCGTCGATGCCGAAACCGCGAACGCCATTTCGGTCCGCTCCGCAGCCAATTCGGTGCCGGGCGCCGGCGAATCGATCGCCGCACTGCGCTCCAGCAAATTCAACCTTGGCACGGCGCGCGGCTATCAAAGCTTTGCCCGCGAGATCGAACTGCCCAGCAATGTTCGCAGTCTGTCGATGCCCGACCTCAGCGAGTTTGAACCTGCCAAGCCGCAGGTTTCGGACAAGCCGAGCCGGCTTCAGCCGCGGATCGAGCTTGAAGATGAAGCGATTGCCGGTCGTTCGGTCAACACGCTGGACGCAATCGGATCACAAACCGTCGATGTCGGCGGCAGCTTCAGCCTTTCGTCGAAAGTCGATGTAACCGCTGGTGTGCGTTATTCGCAGGAACGCGAGCGGCTTGATCCGCTGACCAGTGAGCAGCAGGACAGCCAGGCTGTCTATGTCGGAACCCAGATCCGTTTCTGACCTACCCCAGACATTCGTATGCAAGACCCCGCTTCGGCGGGGTTTTTCTTTGCCTTACGTAACGTCACGTCGCATCATACCCTCCGAATAACGCTCAGGAGGATTGCCATGAACCGTGTTGCTGTTGTTACTGGAGGAACGCGCGGGATCGGACGCGCTATTTGCGAACAATTGAAAGCGGACGGCTTCAACGTCGTGGCCAATTATGCCGGCAATGACGAGGCTGCCCAGCAATGCACCGAGGAAGCGGGCATCCCGTGTTACAAATTCGACGTTGGCGACCATGAAGCCGTGCTGGAGGGATGCACGCAGATCTCCGCCGAAATCGGCCCGATCGAAGTGGTCGTGAACAACGCCGGAATTACCCGCGACGGGACGCTGCACAAAATGTCATTCGAGGACTGGAACGATGTGATGCGCATCAATCTGGGCGGCTGTTTCAACATGTCGAAAGCGTGCTTTCCCGGGATGCGGGAGCGCGGCTGGGGCCGGATCGTCAATATCGGTTCGATCAACGGGCAGGCCGGCCAATACGGCCAGGTCAATTACGCCGCCGCAAAATCCGGCATCCACGGCTTTACCAAGGCGCTGGCGCAGGAAGGCGCGAGAGCCGGCATCACCGTCAACGCCATCGCCCCGGGCTATATCGACACGGACATGGTCGCCGCCGTCCCGCAGGGCGTGCTGGACAAGATTGTCGCCAAAATTCCCGTCGGCAGGCTGGGTCAGGCCGAAGAAATCGCGCGCGGCGTCAGCTTCCTGTGTTCGGAAGACGCAGGCTTTGTCACGGGATCGACCATGAGCATTAATGGCGGCCAGCATATGTATTGACTGGTGTGGACAGCCCCCATTTTCAGCTGCGCTTTATTTGATCCAGTAGCCGCCAACCTCGTACCGACCATCTTTCTGAACCAGCGTCACGGTTTCGATGACGCTTTCTTTGTTTTCGAAATCGGTTGTAAATTGAACAAGGCGGTAGTCTATCGACGACGCTTTCACAGCTCCGAATTGCAGCAATTCGCGCTTGGTGACAGCGCCTAGAGGTTCGATGCTCTGCCGCATCGCATTTTCGAAGGTCGCCAAGTCAATAAAATTCGGCATTGAGCTGGCTTCAAACCCGCCCTTCCAGTCATTCGCGTCGACGAATGTCAGCCAATCGCGCGCGACAGTCTCAAGTGGATCGAGGACTTCGGTTGGTGGAGCAGATTGCATTGCAGTATCAGCCTTTGCGTTGTCGCGAGTTTCAGCATTATTCGGCAATTTTGGTCCGGTTTCTATTCCGGACGGCGCGAATGCTAGCGTCAACGCAAATATCAAAGACACGACGATTACTCCTCCAATCAGCCATGGGCGGAACCGCCCGACACCCAATTGATCGGTTGAAACGTCCGTCAGTGCATCCCCCATTTGCTTGGTTACAAGACTTTCGTTGCCATTCGCTTCGCTCTCGAGCAGCAACCGCGCCGCCTCCCGGCTGCTCGTCACCCCCAATTTGCGCCGCGCACTGCGCAACCGTTCGTTGATGGTGTGCACGGACAGATCGAGTTCGCACGCCGCAGATTTGGCACCGTGCCCCCGCACGATAAGGCGCAGCGTCTCTTTCTCTTTTTCGGTCAGAGCGTCGAGCGTGTCAGACATGGAACTGCTATAAATCCCGGCAGCCCGCCAGCCACCCCCAATTTCTTGTTATTCGGACGGGATCCGCCGTTTGGCCGCGCAACTCCGGAACGCGCGGCTTACTCGGTCATTTAGCTCGCATGACCACAACGCCCGACCTTACCGAAGCAGAAACCAGCGCGGTCATCGAAATGGCGCTGAGCGACCACATCGCTTTTGCCGAGATCGAGGCGCAGTTCGGCCTTTCGGACAAACAGGTCAAAGTGCTCATGCGCAGCAATCTAAAGCCATCAAGCTACCGCACATGGCGCAAACGGGTGCGGGAATTTTCCGACCGGCGCGAACACTACAAATAAAGCGGCAGCGCCGCCGCGCGTTTTCCTACAGGCATGGCGCACGCTAAGGGCGGAACTTGCTCTTTGAAATTGTATCCCTGCTTGAAAACGCCGCTTTGGCGCCGGCCATGTTGGACAAGTGTCACCCGTGTCCTACACCGCCTTTTGCAGAAATGTCAGTATGTTACCGTGTAGGGCGTGCATGACACTTCGCCCGATCTGTCATGCGGTGCCTACATCGGTTATTATCTGTGGCACATGACCACGCCGCTTTATCATCCCCCCGTCAAACGGTCGGTCGAAATTGCCGGACACAAGACCTCGATCAGTCTTGAGCCGGTTTTCTGGGACATGTTGAAAGCCGCTGCCGAACGCGAAGGCGTGCCGATCAACGCGCTGGTCGCGCGGATCGATGCGGTGCGCATTGCCGCCGAAACACCGCCTGGCCTCGCCAGCGCAATCCGCGTTTGGCTCGTCAGCCAGTTCTGAAGCCTAGTCGTCGCCGACCCGCTCAATATCGGCGCCCACCAATTGCAGCTTTTCCTCCAGCCGCTCATATCCGCGGTCGAGGTGATAGATGCGCCGCACCGTAGTTTCGCCCTCCGCGGCGAGCGCGGCAATGATCAGGCTCATCGAGGCACGCAGATCGGTTGCCATCACCTCTGCGCCGGTCAGCGCGACCGGGCCTTTTACGATAGCCGTGCGGCCCTCTGTTGAAATGTCCGCCCCCATCCGGGTCAGTTCGGGCACGTGCATGAAACGGTTTTCGAAAATCGTTTCTTTGAGAACGCTGGTGCCGCCTGCCTTGCACAGCAGGCTCATCAACTGGGCCTGCATATCGGTGGCGAGGCCCGGAAACGGCGCGGTGGTCAGGTCCACCGGTTTCAAACCGCCATTGGCAGCGACAGTTACGCCGTTCTTGTCCTCGGTGATTTCCAGCCCGATTGATCGCAGTGCGGCGAGCGAAGATATCATGTCGCTTGCCCGCGCGCCTTCCAATCGCACTTCACCGCCGGTGATCGCTGCGGCGCAAGCATAGGAGCCTGCCTCGATCCGATCCGGCATCACTTTATAGGTCGCGCCGTTCAGCCGCTTTACCCCGTGGATGGTCAGTTCCGAAGTGCCGATCCCTTCGATCTCTGCCCCCATCGCGGTCAGCAGGTTGCAAAGGTCGACAATCTCCGGCTCGCGCGCTGCGCCGGTCAGGCGGCTGGTGCCATTGGCCATGACCGCCGCCATCAGCGCGTTTTCGGTCGCGCCGACGGACACAACAGGAAAGTCGAAATCGCCGCCCGGCATGCCGCCATCGGGCTGCGAAGCGCGCACATAACCCTGCGCCATCTCGATTTCCGCGCCGAACGCTTCGAGAGCTTTGAGGTGGAGGTCGATCGGCCGGTTGCCAATCGCGCAGCCGCCCGGCAGCGACACCTTCGCCTCACCCGTGCGGGCCAGCAGCGGGCCGAGCACAAGGATTGAGGCGCGCATTTTGCGAACGAGGTCATACGGCGCGACGCTGGAGGTGATGCGCGATGCCTCGAATGTAACGACCCGGCCAAAATCCTCGGGCCGCTTGCCCTGAATACCCACCGATACGCCGAACTGGGTCATCAGGTGCTGGAACCCGTCAATATCAGCGAGGCGCGGAAGATTGCGCAGCGTCAGCGGTTCTTCGGTCAGCAAAGCGCACGGGATCAGCGTAAGTGCAGCGTTCTTGGCCCCGGAAATGGGCACCGTGCCCGACAAGCGGTTGCCGCCGCGAATGATTAATTTATCCATGCCTTTGCCCAATACCCCTTTTGAAACGCGCGGCAACTCCAGTGATAGGTTGCCTGCGTCATATCATTGCAACCATAACCGCCCAATTGACCTTGCGATCCCGCAAACCCTAAGCGAGCCATCATGAGCAACCAGAAACCAATCAGAAAAGCCGTCTTCCCAGTTGCGGGGCTTGGCACACGTTTCCTGCCTGCGACCAAGGCTATTCCGAAAGAGCTGCTGCCGATCGTCGACCGGCCGCTGATCCAGTACGCCGTTGACGAAGCGCGCGAGGCCGGGATCGAGCAGATGATCTTTGTCACGGGCCGCGGCAAAACAGCCATCGTCGAACATTTCGACGTCGCTTTTGAGCTCGAAAGCATGATGAGCGAGCGCGGCAAGGATATGAGCGTGCTGGACCCGACCCGTGCGACGCCCGGTGACATTATCACGGTCCGCCAACAGGTGCCGATGGGCCTTGGCCATGCGATCTGGTGCGCGCGCGCGATTGTGGGCGATGAACCCTTCGCCATTTTCCTCCCTGATGAACTGATGGTCGGGAAGAAAGGCGGCAGCGGCTGCATGAAACAGATGGTCGATGCCTATACAGAGGTCGGCGGTAACCTGATCAGCGTCCTCGAAGTGCCGATGGAGGAGGTTTCGAGTTACGGCGTGATCTCTCCCGGCGCAGAAAACGGCGCACTTACCGAAGTGACCGGGCTGGTGGAAAAACCGCCCGTGGCAGAGGCTCCGTCAAACAAGATCGTCTCGGGCCGCTACATTTTGCAGCCCGAAGTGATGCGGACGCTGGAAACGCAGGGCAAGGGCGCAGGCGGCGAAATCCAGCTGACCGATGCGATGGCCCGCATGATCGGCACCCAGCCGTTCCACGCGGTGACCTTTGACGGGAACCGCTACGATTGCGGCAGCAAAACCGGCTTTGTCGAGGCGACGCTCGCATTGGCGCTCGAACGCGAAGACATGGGCGCAGATGTGCGCGCAATTGCGGAACGCCTGCTGAAATAGGCGCACTTTGCGCGCTCAAACGAAAAGCCCCGGAGATGCAGCGGCACCTCCGGGGCTTGGTTTCTCAGGTGTGGGCCTGCTTACTCGGCAGCCTCATCCGTTTCCATCGGACGCATCGGCTCTTCATCGCCAGAGTTTTCTGCGGCCGGCGTTTCGTTTTCGATACCCAGGTTGGAAAGCGCCTGCGCTGCATCGGAGGATGGATCATCCGCAGCCGCCTGGACCAGCGTTCCCAATGATGAACCGTTAAGGCCCAGCTCTTTCATAAGCCCGTCAAGCACCGGCGCCTGCGCGCGGTAGGCTAGGGCCGCCGACACGGCATCGCTGGCAAGGTTGCCCGATCCGCCGCCAGAGCCGCGAGAGCCGCCCGTGCCGGAACCGCCGCCTCCATTGTTGGTGAGGCCGTCGACCTGAACAATCTTGATCGAATCAATTGCTTCCATCGGCTTCGCGCTCTCCCGGATGATCTCCGGCAGCACCTTCAGCAGAGCGAGCTTTGTCTGCAGGCTTATCTGATCCATCGATAGGATGTTAGCAGCCTCGTTAATCGCTTCCTGACCTGCAGCTTCGACTTCGAACCGGACCCGGTCTGCCTCGGCGCGAAGGATTTGCGCGTCGGCATCGCCTTTCGCCTCAAGGCGTGAAGCCTCGGCGCGGTTGGTGGCGGCATCTCTTTCAGCTTCGGCTTCGACCTTGATCCCGATGGCTTCGCGTTCGGCCTGCTTCGCCGCCTCGATCAACTCGATCTTTTTCTGACGTTCCGCAATCTCGCTTTCACGCGACGTCGCCACCTGCTCCTCGGCTGCCACCGCCTTGGCGCGCGCAGCGTCGGCTTCAGCCTTGGCCTGGCTTTCCTCGCGCGATTTGTTCTGGACAGCGATCTGCTGTTCCTGACGGGCAATCTCGAGCGCACGCTGCTGGTCGATCCGTGCCTCTTCGACGAGCCGATCAGCCTCGATCTGCTGCGCATCGACCTGCTTTTTCGCCTCGATCCGCGCCGCATCGGCTTCACGCTGACGCTCTGCCTGTTCGCGGGCGATTTCCGACATCTGGCTGGCACGGCGGATTTCAACTTCGCGTTCCTGGCCAAGCCGGGCGTATTCGGTGTCGCGCCCAATTTCGAAGCTTTTCTGGTCGGCTTCGAGGTTTTTCGTCTCCATCTGGACGCGCGTGTCCTGCTCGATATCGTTACGCAGTTTCTTGCGCGCTTCGATCTGCTCGGTCAGTTTGGTCAGACCTTCGGCGTCGAACGCGTTGTTGGCGTTGAAGTGTTCGATGCTGGTCTGATCGAGTCCCGTTAGCGAGACCGATTCCAGCTCAAGCCCGTTCATCGCAAGATCGTTCGAGGAGACCTGCTGCACTTTCTGGACGAAGTCGGCGCGCTGTTCGTGCAATTCGTTCATGCTCATCCCAGCCGCAACCGAACGCAGCGCATCGACGAATTTACCCTCGACCAGATCTTTGAGCATTTCTGGCTGCATGGTCCGCTGACCCAGGGTCTGTGCGGCCATTGCGATGGCCCCTGCATCGGGGCGGACACGGACGTAAAATTCCGCTTTTACGTCGATCCGAAGCCGGTCGAGCGTAATCAGCGCCTCGGCATCGCGGCGGATTACCGCCAGCACCAGCGTGTTCATGTTGACGGGCATAGTCTCGTGAAAGACCGGCAGCACCAATGCGCCGCCATTCATGACGACTTTTTCGCCGCCTACGCCGGTCCGCACGAAAGCCGTTTCCTTCGACGCGCGCCGGTAGAGCATCGTCATCGATATCACGATCACGAAGAAAGCTAGGATCGCGATCCCTGCCCAGATTAAGATGTCGAGATATTCCATTATTCCTCCTGTCCAATTTTCAAATGCGGCGGCTGCGGTATGGATCGCGCCGCTCGCGGATCATTATCCCCGCTCTAGTTCAGGCCGAGCAGCGGGTTTTCGTAGTGCACACCGTAAAATGTGCCCCCTTCGCGCCGCACTAGCAGGACGGTTTCACCTTCCTTAAGCTGCGTATCGGGATCGTGCGGTTCGACCATTACGAAATGCGGCTGTCCGTGCATGTCGATCACTTTCGACCGCGCAGGTGAGCCTGCCTTAGCAGTGCCGATCTGTATTTCGGCATCGCGGCGCACCAGACTGTCCAGACCTACCGCGCTGGTTTCATCCTTGGGTAGCAAGGCACCCACAGGGCGCACCAAAAGACCGTTTACCGGTAGCGTCCCGATACCTGATAACACCGCTGCCAGCCCGGCATGAAGCGGAGCGCCAAGCAGGCTGATCGCCAGCGCCTGACCCGAAACACCGATAGCAGCGAACAACACCAGAAACAGGGTCAGCCAAACCAGAAATGGTACACGGCCCAGTCCGATGAGACTCAGCAGCCCTTCGACAAAGCCGGAGCCGGATATTGCGTCTGGTCCGTCCATATCGGCATCAAGGTTGATATCGACATCTGCATCAGCCCCGAAAAAGTCCGCAAGGCCAAAAATCTGCATGATCGCGACAAAGCCCAAGAGGGCGATAGCGACAGCGAATGGCAGGTTATGCGGCTCCAGCAGACTCATAGAACTGACCCCGCAAAAAAGTGCGCCGCATTACCTGCAACGAACTTGAACGTGACTTTTCCCATGAACGCAGTGTTAATACATGTTGCGCCGAAATAACAGTAAAATCGCACATGCTAATCCTATACTGCGCGTCAAGCATCTTTATTGCTCAAGCACCCTTGTTTTATTGCGCACAAGCCCCATATCAGAGTCTTACGCCGGAGTGATACTTAGCGGCAGAGACTTCAGCCCTCCAACGAATGTGCTCGTTGCGCGGCGTGGATCTCCTGCCAGCTTGACAGTATTGACCCGGTCAAGCAGCACTTCGAACAAGATACGCATCTCCAGCCGGGCCAGATGAAGGCCTAGACATTGATGCGCGCCCGCTCCGAATGCCAGA
This sequence comes from Erythrobacter sp. MTPC3, assembly GCF_042854385.1. NCBI lineage: Bacteria > Pseudomonadati > Pseudomonadota > Alphaproteobacteria > Sphingomonadales > Erythrobacteraceae > Erythrobacter > Erythrobacter sp. MTPC3. The sequence continues at coordinate 69,792 of NZ_BTGP01000007.1, read as the reverse complement.
TGCCGGTTTGGCGAGCGGCTCGCATCGAAACGGCGCGGATCGGGAAATTGCGCCGGATCGTGGTTTGCCGCGACGTAATTGATCATCAGCCAATCGCCCGCCTTGATCTGCTGGCCGCCCAATTCGACATCCTCCGCCGCGGTCCGCATGAAATGCTGCACAGGAGAAGTCCACCGGATCGCCTCCTCGACCACGCCGGACAGCAGCGATCTATCCGCTTTCAGCCGCGCCCATTGATCGGGATCTTTGGCTAATGCCTGCATCGCCCCTGCGGTCGAGGCGCTGGTCGTGTCGTGCCCTGCGGTGGCGACGATAATGTAATAACCGGCCATGTCGCGCGGAGGCAGCGGCTTTCCGTCCACCAGCGCGTTGGCAATAACGCTTGCGACGTCATCGGTCGGATTATCGCGGCGCTGCTGCGCAAGATCGGCGAAGTAATCTTCGAACGTCTTGACCGCTCCGGCGACCAGCTGGACTACCTGTTCCGGCGTCATATCGGCCATACCGGTGCCTGACAGGTCGGCATCCTGCCCGCCGAACAATTGCTGTGTCAGCATCTGCATGCGCGGCTCATCTTCCGGCGGCACACCCAGGATCTGCATCACCACGCGCAGCGGGTACGGTCCGGCCACTTCCTTGACGAAATCACAGGTTGGGCCTTGCTCCAGCATCCGGTCCACCGTGCGATGCGCCAGCGCGCGGATCTCGCCTTCGATCCGGGCGAGATTGCGCGGCATAAACCAGTCCTGCGTCAACTTGCGGTATTTTGGATGCACCGGCGCATCGAACACCACCAGCGAATCGACCAGCATGTTGGAACCCGTGGCCGCGCGGCTGAATTCAATCGCCTGTTTGAAGCTAAAGACGACGGGCCGAGGGTTGTTGAGAAACGTCGCATTGTCTTTCGACACGCGCATCGCATCGTCATATCGCGTGATCAGCCAGAACGGATCGAACAGCCCCTCTTGCTCGGGCACAATCTTGGCGACAGGCTGGGTTTCGCGCAGCGTGTCGAACGTGTCGAGCAGCGGGTCCCAACTGGCGTAGGAATGCGGATCGATGATCTGTTTGGCGATGGCGGTCGGCAGGATTGCCGGATCGCCCGCCATCAGCCTGCTGCCCTGGCTTCGTATTCATCGCGCAGTTCGCGTTTGTAGAGTTTGCCATTGGCCTCCCGCGGGAGGTCGGGGCGGAAATCGAACCGTTTAGGCATCTTGATACGCGCCAGTTGTGGCGCCAGAAAATCGCGCAATTCATGCTCCAGCGTGTCGCCAGCCTCGGCCATGTCGACAGGCTGGATCACGGCAACAACCTGTTCGCCAAGATCGGGATCAGGTGCGCCGATGACCGCTGCATCCATCACCTTGTCATGGGTGACAAGCAGGTTTTCGATCTCCTGAGGGTAGATGTTCACGCCGCCGGATATGATCATGTGGCTTTTCCGGTCGGTCAGGAACAGAAATCCTTCACCGTCCAGATGGCCAATATCGCCCAGCGTCATCCAGCCTTTCGTGTGCATCGCCTCGGCCGTTTTCGCAGGGTCATTGTGATATGTCGGCAAGAGCGGGTTTTCAAAGAAGATAAGCCCGCCTTCATCCGGGCCCAGTTCTTCCCCGTCCGGTCCGCAGACATGCACGATGCCATGGATGGCGCGCCCCACGGTTCCGGGATGCGCGGTCCAATCGTCTGAATTGACCAGTGTCATGCCGATCATTTCGCTGCCCGCGTAATATTCGTTCACGATCGGTCCCCACCATTCGATCATCTCCTGCTTGATCGGGACGGGGCACGGCGCGGCGGCGTGGATGGCGCGCTTGTGGCTCGACAGGTCATATCCGCTGCGCTGCTCGGGATCGAGTTTGAGGAACCGCACAAAATGGGTCGGCACCCATTGGCTGTCAGTCACCTTGTAAGTCTCGATCGCCTTAAGCGCCGCTTCGGGATCGAACTTTTCCATCATTACGACAGTCCCGCCCAAACGGTGGATCACCGAACACCAGCCAATCGGTGCCGCGTGATAAAGCGGCGCGGGCGAAAGATAGACTATCGATCCGTCAGCCGGCATCCCCACGCCCATTGTGGCGAGACCGATAAGCGGCACCGGAGCCTCCGGATCGGGGTCTTCGGGCGGCGCGGGGCGGATTCCTTTGGGCCGCCCGGTAGTCCCGGATGAATACAGCATCGTCAGGCCAGCGATTTGATCAGCAACAGCATCGGCACTGTGGCGATCCAGCTCTGCGGCAAAGTCCTCTTCATCGCCTGAATTGAGCACCAGCAGCTCCATATCGGGACATGCCGAGCGGATGTCGGGCAGGATTTCCGCGAAATGCGTGGAGGTCACCAGAAACCGCGATTCGCTGTCGTTGAGAATATAGGCAATTTCGGGCGCGGTCAGCCGGGTGGAGATCGGGGTAAGCATCGTGCCGACCCGTTGTGAACCCCAGATCATCGTGAAAAATTCGATCCGGTTTTCAAGCAACACCGCAAACGCGTCGCCCGGCTTCAAACCCCTTGACCGGAGCAGGTGCGCGAACCGATTGGCTGCCTGGTCCATCTCACCATAGGTCATTTGCGCGCCGCTGCCCGCCATGATCACGGCCGGATGATCAGGTTTTGCGTGCGCGTGCGCGATTGGATGCAAAGTCATGTCTCTCTCCCGCGTGCCGCCGTCAGTGGACGGTCACGATTCCTCTGGCAGAGAACGTAACGGGAGGGGCCGCGCACTCAAGCGAAATCGGACAGCCACCAAACTGCGCGTGACAGATGCAAAACCAGGAGCACCAGGGCGATAAAAAAGGCGGCGGGAAAACCCGCCGCCTATACTCGGACACCCTCTCCAATGTCCGACCCGCTCATCGGCGGGCTAGCTCAATCCGGCGATTATTTACCGCCGGCGCCTGTCAGCCCGCTGTCGGTAGACGCGGCCAACTGCATTTCGGTTTCCACCATATAAGGAATCGGATTCACTGCAACCCCATCGACGCGCACTTCATAATGCAGGTGCGGGCCAGTCGAACGACCAGTCGATCCTACGTAACCGATCACGTCGCCCTTTTGTACATACTCGCCCGCCGCAACGGCGAGGCGGGACATGTGGGCATAACGGGTTTCGAGATCCGCGCCGTGGTCAATGCTGATGTAAAGGCCATAGCTGGAAAACCAGTCTGCACGGCCAATGACACCGTCAGCCGTCGCATAAATCGGTGTGCCGGTCGGCGCGGCCAGATCGACGCCGTTGTGGCGGGCGCGCTTGCGAAGAACGGGATGGTTGCGCATGCCATAATCGCTGGTCATGCGGGCGCCGGCGAGCGGCATACGCGACGGGACAGCGACGGTAGGCTGCTCCATCGGCGAGCCAGGGCCGGCGCTGTCGAGCGCGCTCCAGCTGGCGAAAAGTTGACGGAAACGCGGATCGCCCGAAGTCAGGCTATCGGATTGTGCTTCGCGGATTGGCTCGGCCACATCGGCCGCTGCGTTGGTGGAAGTGTTGGCGGCAGCCGGTGCTGCGGCGGCGAGCATGATGCCTGCGCCAAGCACACCTGCTGCATGCCGAAAATTGCTCTTGAACAGAGAGAACATTATTGACCCGTCCTTTTGCGGGTAAACCCCGCTAACTTTATGTGCCGGCACGATTTTTTCGTACAAAACGTGGAACCATCCCTGCGTTCACACGTAACAACACCATGACTGGGCCCATTTCTGCCCGCTGCGTTGGCGATTGTTATCGGGGCAAAAAGTTAAAGCGCAACTTTTTCATAAAATTCTCGGGACAGACCGGCTGCAAGACGCGCTGAGTCGTTGAATGGCGGCTTTAGGGCTCCTCTAAAGTGGGTCCGAACGAGCTCTTGCCACATCGATTCTGCTGGTTTTTCTGCGTTTTCCGCGCATTTCAGGAAATGTTTGGTGCCAAACGCGACGTGACGAATTTCATCGTCAAGGATGCGACTCAGGATTTTTGCACCGTGTTCGTCGCCCGCCGCAGACACCCGCTCCAACGTCGCCGGGGTAACGTCCAGCCCGCGCGCTTCAAGGACCATCGGCACTACGGCCAGCCGCGCCGCAACGTCGTGACGGGTTGAATACGCAGCCTCCCACAGACCAGCATGGGCCGGCAGCGCGCCGTAAAAACTGCCAAGTCTTTCAAGTTTGCGCGCGAGCAAGGCGAAATGCATCGCCTCATCCGCTGCGACATACAAAAAGTCCGACACAAATTCCTCGCCCATTTCTTCGCCAAACCGGCCAGCCATATCCAGCGCAAGGTCAATGGCGACGAATTCGATATGCGCGAGGCTGTGCCACAGGGCGATGCGCCCCCTATCCGACCCAAACTTTCCGCGTCTGGGCATCTGAGTGGGCGGCAGGAGTTCTGGCGCAGTAGGCCAGGCGGGTTGATCGGGCATTGCAGCATCAAACCGCCATGCAAGCTGCCCCTTGCGCCAGCGCCGCGTGACATCGCGCGCGGCAAAGCATTTTGCGCGCGGGTCTGCCGTCATCAAGGCTGCGCGGATCGTTTCGGCAACGCTTTGCATGACCGCCGCGCCTATTAAAGCGCTTGCGCCGCGGCCAGCACTTCTTCGGCGTGACCTTTGACCTTCACCTTGTTCCAGACCTGCGCGATCTTGCCATTGGCATCCACCAGATAGGTCGAGCGAACCATGCCCATGTAGGTCTTTCCGTACATCTGTTTCTCGGTCCAGATACCCAATGCATCGGACAGACCGCTTTCCTCTGCATCAGTGGCGAGCGGGGTCTTAAGGTCATGTTTGGCGATGAAATTCTGATGCTTTTTCGCGCTGTCCTTGCTCACGCCCAGTAACGCCGTACCAGCGGCATCGAATTGCGGCTTGAGCGCGGTAAAATCTTTCGCCTCTGTCGTGCAGCCGGGCGTGTTGTCTTTAGGGTAGAAGAAAACGACCAACTTCTGCCCTTTGAAATCGGATCGTTTGACGGTGCCGCCATCAGGCGTGCCCATTTCAATGTCCGGCATCGCATCACCGGCTGCGGGGAAATCTGTCATTTGCTGCTCCATCATTCATCTGGCCGTCCAGAAAGCGCGGCCTTAGCTATAAATTTCTTCGCCGAAAACCTCGCTCCAGATACCGGCAACGACTTTCCGCGCCTCGCCCAGGCCCCGTTCCAGCTCTTCGTAGCTGCTCGCATGGCAAGCCTTTGCCATAGCGCGGGCGGCGGATTTGGGCGGTTTGGCTCCGCCGGGGGCGAGCAACCGTCCCGCCACCAGCATCCGCGTCATCAAGGCATGGGCATCCGATGCCGTTTCGGGCAGCAGGCCCGCTGATATGAGGCCGCCCGTGGCAATGCCGAGATCGGGATCAAACGCGTCGGGATGCGCATCGGCCAGCGCATTACCGCCCCGCAATTGCAGGAAGTGGATTGCAAACTCCAGATCGACCAGCCCGCCGCGCAGCAGCTTTACATCCAGCGGTCCGCCCGGCTTTTTGTGCTGCGCCATGTCATGCCGCATTGACGTCAACGCGCTACGCAGTTCGCTCTCATCGCGCGGTTTGCGCACCACATCGTTGACGATCCCGCACAGCTGCGCGGTTGCTTCCCCAGACCCTGCGAGCACGCGCGCCCTTGCCAGCGCCATATGCTCCCACGTCCACGCCGCCTCGTTCTGGTATTTGCCAAAGGCCTCGCAGCTGACCGCCAGCGGCCCCTGCGCGCCTTGCGGCCGCAAGCGGGTATCAACCTCGTATAAAGCGCCCTGCGCCGTCGGGACCGACAGCGCCGCAGTCACCCTGCTGGCCAGCCGATTGAAATAATGCGTGGCCCCCAACGGGCGTTCGCCATCCGACTGGTTCGAAAAATCGCCGGTAAAGACATACACAATGTCGAGATCGGAGGCATGGGTCAAAGCGCCACCGCCCAGCCTGCCCAGCCCCAGCACCATCAGCTCGCTGCCCTCGATCCGCCCATGCGCGCGGGCAAAATCTGCCTCAGCCGTACGGACCGCCAGTTTCAACCCGGCCTCCGCTGTGCGTGACAGGGCGCGGGCAATGTCCAGCGGATCGGCCAGCCCCTCGATTAACTGCACGCCCAGCGCAAAACGGATTTCTCCGGTCACCACCCTGATCGCGTCCAGCATCGCTTCGTAATCGGGGCGGTGGGCGCAGGCCTCCATCCGTTTTGCGATAGTCTCGCCAGATCCGGGCAGCTCGCGCCCATCCTGATCGATCAGCGTGTCGAGCAGCTCGGGTCTGCGCGCCAGTTCATCCGAAAGCCGAGGGGTAAGCGTGAGCGTGGCGACCAGTCGGTCGAGCAATTCCGGTCTCGCATCAAGCAGATGGAACAGCCCGATCGCCGATGAAGCCTCGTCCAGCACGCCCTCCCAGCGCACAATGGCGCGCCTTGGGTCGTCGCTTTCGGCAATCGCATCAAGCAGGCGCGGCAGCACCCGGTCGAACGCCCCGATCGCGGCGGGAGAGCGCAGGGATTGATAGCGGCCATCGCGCCAGCTTTCGATCCTTGCGGTAAGCGCATCTGCATCGACGGAGCTTCGCGCGGCTATCCGCTCGGTCACGGCGGCCGGAGCTGGCGCGGGAACCTCAGCCTGTGTCTGCGCGCCGATCAGGCTTTCGTAAATCAGGCCGGTTCGCTGCGTTAGCGCGGTCAGCTCTTCGACAAGTGTGCTGCCATCATCCAGTCCGTCCAGCCGGGCAACATTATCCAGCGCATCGCCGCCGGGCAAAGTGTGGGTCTGACGGTCGTTCACCATTTGCAGCCGGTGTTCGACCTGTCTCAACCGGTCATAGGCCTCGCCCAGAATGCGCGCGTGATCGCCGTCGATCCGTCCGGCTTTTGCAAGCGCATCCAGCGCCTCCCTTGTCCCGCGCACACGCAGGCTGGGATCGCGCCCGCCGTGGATCAGCTGATGCGTTTGCGCAAAAAATTCGATTTCGCGGATACCGCCCTGCCCGCGTTTTACATCAAATCCGGGCCCGGGCGTGATCGGCCCGTCATAGCTTTCACGGATGCGAAGGGTGAGCGCGCGTATTTCCTCGACCGCACCGAAATCGATTGCGCTGCGCCATACGAACGGCTTGATCGCTTCCAGAAAAGCCTGCCCTGCAATTACATCTCCTGCCGCAGCGCGAGCGCGGACAAATGCAGCGCGCTCCCAAGCAAGGGCCGCGCCCTGATAATGCGCCAGCGCCGATCCATAAGGCACCGCCATGGGGCTGATTTCGCTGGCGGGGCGCAGGCGCAAATCGACCCGCAGAACGTAACCCTCGCCCGTGTTTTCGCTCAGCAATTTTACAACGCGCCGTGCATATCGCTGCGCCGCTTCGCCGGGGTCGTCGCTGTCACGGCAGCGCAGTGTTTCAGGATCGTAGAGCAGGATCGGGTCGATATCGGATGAATAGTTAAGCTCGCCCGCCCCCTGTTTGCCCAGCGCCAGCGCAATGAACCCGGATGGATCATCGCGCCCCGTCCGCTCTTCGATAGCAGCGCGGATGGCCCGGTCGAGCGCGCGGTCCGCAAAATCGGTCAGCGCGCCGACAACCTCTGCCAGCGAAAGCGCACCGGCGAGATCGCCAATTGCAATCGCCGCGGCCATAGCGGATCGTTCGCGGCGCAGCCCCTTGCCCACGTCGCCAGCTTGACCGATTTCGCGCGCTTTTGCCAAAGCCGCATCCAACGCCCCCTCCACCAGAAGCGCGCGCAGATCAGGCTGCCGCGACAGTGCCCTAGCCAGAAACGGGGAATGCGCCTCAGCCCGGGCAATTGCGCCCTGCCAATCACCGCCCCGATCACCCTGTCTGCTGCCGCTCATGCGGGCATCTCTTGCAGCGGGCTGCGCGCTCTGCAAGAGATGCCCGCAGTATTTTGGCGCAAGCCACGGACGAGAGGACATTTTCAAGATGATGAAACGCGCGATTGGCTTTAGCGGCCTGATTGCAGGCGCGCTGGCCCTGGCGGCCTGTGACGGCATGATGGCCGGGGGAGAGACTGCGCCGGAGCTAGACATCCCAGAGGTAGAGGCAGGCGACCTGTCCGAAGCGACAATGATCGACGTCACGCGCGAACTTTCCAGCGACGAATTCGAAGGGCGTATGCCTGGCACTATCGGCGAGGAAAAAACCGTTGCACTGCTGACCGAGCGGTTTGAGGCGGCGGGCCTCCAGCCGGGCAATTCCGGCAGCTGGGTGCAGGAAGTGCCTCTGGTGGAAATCACTGGCAGCAATTTCGCGCCGCTCACCATCACCAATGGCGAAACCGATCTGGTGTATGATTTCGGCAGCGAATGGGTCGGCGTGACTTACCGCGAAGACGCGCAAACCCAGCTGGCCAATAGCGAGCTGGTGTTCGTCGGATACGGTATCAACGCGCCGGAGCGTGACTGGAACGATTACGAAGGCATCGATGTCGAGGGCAAAACCGTCGTCATCCTCGTCAACGATCCCGATTATGAGACGCCGGGCCTCGAAGGGCCGTTCAACGGTAAAGCAATGACGTTTTATGGCCGCTGGACCTACAAATATGAGGAAGCCGCGCGTCAGGGCGCTGCCGCTGCGTTGATCGTACATGACACGGCGCCAGCCAGCTATGGCTGGAATGTCGTCGAAAGCTCATGGTCGGGTCCGCAGGCCTATGCCGCGCGGGGCGATAATGCGCCGCCGATGACGTCGATCAATGGCTGGATCCAGAAAGAGGTTGCAGCCGAAATCCTGTCTTCGCGCGGGTTCGATCTGGCCGAGCTTTCTGCTCAGGCGAAAACGCAGGATTTCGAAGCGGTCGAGCTGGGCATCACTGCCTCGACCAGTTTCCAGAACGATATCCGCACTTTCACCTCGCAAAATGTAATCGGTATTCTGCCGGGCAGCGAAGCGCCTGAAGAGTACGTTCTGCACACCGCGCACTGGGATCACCTTGGCCGGTGCAAAGCGGCGCCCGATGGCGATGACATCTGCAACGGCGCGGTCGACAACGCGACCGGCACTGCGGCTTTGGTCGCTCTCGCGGAGGCGCACGCTAAGGCGGGGGCGGCAAGCCGCAGTCTCGTGTTTCTGGCGGTGACGGCGGAGGAATCCGGTCTGCTCGGCGCGTATTATTATGCCTCGAACCCGGTGTTTCCGCTCGACCAGACCGTTGGCGGGATCAACATGGATGCGTTTCAGGTTGCCGGCCCGGCCAAGGACGTGACAGTCGTTGGTCCGGGCAAATCGCAGCTTGATGCGTTCATGAATGCCGCGCTTGAGGCGGATGGCCGCGTCGCGACCCCCAATCCCAAGCCGGAGGCAGGCTATTACTACCGTTCCGATCACTTTGCCTTCGCCAAACAGGGTGTGCCGATGCTGTATATTGATGGCGGCGAAGACCTCATCGATGGCGGCACCAAGGCAGGCGCTGCGGTAGCGGCGGAATATACCGAAAACCGCTATCACGGTCCGAAAGACGAATTTAACGAGGACTGGGACTGGTCAGGCGTGATGGCCGACCTGCAGCTATATTACCGCATCGGACGCAGCATGGCGATGAGCTCAAGCTGGCCGAACTGGAACGATGGCGATGAATTCCGCGCCATCCGTGATGAAAGCTGCGCGGGCGCCGAAACCGGCTGTTGATCGCGCAGTGACGACAAAAGGGAGCCGGTCCATGGCGCAAATCCTGATGCCGCCCGAATGGGCTCCGCAGGATTGGCTGTGGATCGGCTTCCCGCATCTGGCCGATGAATGGCCGGGTTATCTGGGGCGTGCGCAAGAACAGATCGCCGCGTTCGCCAATGCTGTCGCAGAGAGCGGGCAGGACGTCCGGTTGTTGGTGAGGGAGGGTGCCAATGCCGCCCGCGCAGCCGAACTCGTCAGCGCCAAGGTCAGGATTGAGCCGCGCATTTTTGGCGACATCTGGCTGCGCGATACCGGCCCGCTGATCGTGCATCATGGCGCAACGCGCGCGGCGCGCCGGTTTGCGTTCAACGGCTGGGGCGGCAAATACGAGATGCCGGGCGATGAAAGCATCGGGGCAGAGCTGGCGCGCGACGCGGACCTGCCACTGGGCACGTCGCCAATGGTCCTTGAAGGCGGGGCGATTGAGGGCGACGGAACCGGTCTGGTGGCCACGACCGAACAATGCCTGCTCAACCCCAATCGCAATCCGCACATGGACCGCGACGATATCGAAAGCGAGCTTGCCCAAACGCTTGGATTTAACCGGATGCTTTGGCTGGGCGACGGGCTGATCAATGACCACACCGATGGGCATGTCGATAACCTTGCGCGCTTTGTTGCACCGGGCCGGATCGCAGTGCCCGAGGCTGCTGGTCCAGATGATCCGAATGCCGCGATTTACGAGGATGCGGCCCGCCGCGCTGCCGATTTCGGTGTGGAAGTGGTGCGGATTCCGTCGCCGGGATTGATCGAGCGGGATGAAGCCATCGAACCTGCCAGCTACGTCAATTTCGCTGTGACCTCGCATCTGGTCGTGGTGCCCACATTCGGGTCACCCCGCGATGCAGACGGAGTGTCGGCGATTGGCAGGCTGTTCCCGGACCGAGATTGCATCGGACTGCCCGCCGATGCGGTGCTGGCAGGCGGCGGCGGTTTCCACTGTGCCAGCCAGCAAATGCCTGCTGCGCAGGTCTGACTGCAGACAGCCTTAACCTTCCGTTAGGATTTGGCGGCGAAAATGGCGGTATGACCAAAGCTATCGCTCTTTCGAAAACCGCCCTGGACGCAGCCAATGCGCGCCGCGCCGAGATTGCGCAGAGCGTTGCTGTCATCGCTTTGGCTGCGGCCTTGATCTTTGCAGGCCAGCCAGTCCCGCTTTGATGTAAGCGTCAGGCGAGTTTCGCCAACGCGCCCAGCGCAGCAGCGCCCAGCACCGCTGCAGTGGCCACTTGCCATTGCCGCGACGACACGCGCCCGAAAGCCCGGTGCCCGGCCCAGTCGCCGATCAGAACAAACGGAAAAAGCGCCGCCGCCAGCGCCGCTTCGCGCCATGACCCCATGCCGAGCGCAATGAAGAACAGCGCCGAAATCGGTGTGGTCACCACAAAAACCGCCATCATGGATGCGCGCGCTCCAGCCGGGGGCAGACTGCCCCGAAGGTAGAACGGTGCCATTCCCGGCCCGGGCATCCCGGCAAATCCTCCGAAGAACCCCGTGGCCGCGCCCGATATGGCGAGCACCGGCTTGCGCGGTAGTGCCATTTTGCCGAGCGGGACGACAACCAGCACGAACGCTCCTAGCGAAACGAGTGCGATCAGAACCCGCGCCCAGTCAGGCGGCAAGGCAGCGAGCGCCCACAGGCCCAGCGGCATGAAGATCAGCGCGATTGCGATAATTGCCGCCGCCGACCTGTCCGCATCGCGCCGTATGCGCCCAATGTCGGCCAGCCCGGCAAGGAACAGGGAGATCAGGCCAATCAGAACAGCGGCGGCTGGCTCGATAGCCAATTGCAGGACCGGGACCAGCACGACCGATAGACCGAAACCTGCCAGCCCCCGCACAAATCCCGCCGCGACCGCTGCCAGCGCAGCCGCGATCAATGCCTCGATCCCGAACCCGAAAATCGCCTGAAAGCCCTATTCGGCGAGGTCTGGCGGTGTGGCCGCTTTTGAAAGGAAGCTGGCCGCCTCTTCGAGTGACATGACCCGTTGATCCTTTTCGCCCAGTGTCCTCATCGTCACCTTGCCCTCTTCGGCTTCGCGCTTCCCGACGACCAGAATATGCGGCACCTTGGCAAGCGAGTGTTCGCGGACCTTGTAATTGATCTTCTCATTGCGAAGATCGCTTTTCACGCGCAGTCCGGCTGCGGCCAGCTTGGCCTCGACCTCTCCGGCATAGTCATTGATATCGGACACAATCGGCGCGATGACCGCTTGAACCGGCGACAGCCAGACCGGAAGGCGGCCTGCATAATGTTCGATCAGGATACCGATGAACCGTTCATACGAACCGAAGATCGCGCGGTGCAGCATGACGGGGCGATGCTTGCCGCCATCCTCTCCAACAAACGTCGCGTCGAGACGATCGGGCAGCACGCGGTCGGATTGGATTGTCCCGACCTGCCACGTCCGCCCGATTGCGTCTGTCAGGTGCCATTCCAGCTTGGGCGCGTAAAACGCACCTTCGCCCGGCAATTCCTCCCAGCCGTAATCATCGTTGTCCATGCCCGCTTCGGCTACGGCGTCGCGCAATTCCTGTTCCGCCTTGTCCCAATCCGCGTCTGATCCGAACCGCTTCTCAGGCCGAGTGGCGAGCTTCACATGATAGGTGAAACCAAAGTCACGGTAGACCTCGTCGGCGAGCTTGCAGAACTTGCGCACTTCCTCGACGACCTGATCTTCGGTGCAGAAGATGTGGGCGTCGTCCTGCGTGAACTGGCGCACCCGCATCAGACCGTGCAGCGCGCCGTGCGGTTCGTTGCGGTGGCAGCAGCCCATCTCGCCAAGGCGGATCGGCAGGTCGCGGTAAGACGTGATGCCCTGTTTGAACACAATGACATGCGCGGGGCAGTTCATCGGCTTTATCGCCATCCAGTTGGCATCGTCCTCGACCGATGGTTTGGCCGCTCCATCGCCGTCTTCGTCGACCTGCGGCACCATGTCGGGCACGGCAAACATGTTTTCGGCGTATTTGCCCCAGTGGCCTGATTGCTCCCACTGGCGCACATCCATCAGCTGCGGCGTCTTGATCTCGCGGTATCCGCCGCCGTCCATCTTGCGGCGCATATACGCCTCCAGCTCGCGCCAGATGCGGTAGCCTTTCGGATGCCAGAATACAGAACCGTGCGCCTCTTCCTGGAGGTGGAACAGATCCATTTCCCGGCCCAGCTTGCGGTGATCGCGCTTTGCGGCTTCTTCCAGCCGGTTAAGGTGGGCGTTCAGCTGTTTCTTGTTGAGCCAGCCTGTGCCGTAAATGCGCGTAAGCTGTGCATTTTTCTGGTCGCCGCGCCAATACGCGCCGGCCACCCGCATCAGCTTGAACGCTTGCGGATCGAGTTTGCCGGTGGAGGGAAGGTGCGGGCCGCGGCACATATCGAGCCAGTCATCGCCTGACCAGTACACCGTCAGCTCTTCGTTCTCGGGAAGCTCTTTGGCCCATTCAGCCTTGAATGCCTCGCCTTCCGATTCCCATTTTTCAATCAGCTGTTCACGCGTCCACGCCTCGCGCCGCAGCGGTTTGTCCGCCTTGATGATCTCGCGCATCTTCTCTTCGATCGCGGGCAGATCTTCGCTGCTGAACGGTTCGCGGTTCGCCGGGGCCATGACGTCGTAATAGAACCCGTCTTCGGTCGCCGGGCCAAACGTAATTTGCGTGCCGGGATAAAGCGCCTGCACCGCCTCGGCCAGAATGTGCGCGTAATCGTGCCGCGCCAGCTCCAGCGCGTCCTCTTCGTCGCGCGAGGTGATCAGCGCCAGTTCGCTATCGCCGTCAAATGGCCGGCCCAGATCGCGCACCTCGCCGTTTACACGTGCAGCCAAAGCGGCCTTCGCAAGGCCCGGACCAATCGCGGCGGCGACATCGGCAGGGCTGCTGCCCGGCTCCATTTCGCGCACCGATCCATCGGGCAGGCTGATCTTGAGCAGTTCGGTCATCGTGTATCCAAATCCGGTTTTATTACGCTTTGAGCCGCAGGGACCATTGGCCCTTTGGCACAGCAAAGCGCGCGCTTGAAGCGGCGTTTGCGAGAATTACCGATTTCAGGAGGCGGCCGCGCCGCCCGAAATCAGGCGGCGGCTGGCTTGGCTTAACCCAGCAGCAACCGCCCCCGGACATCCGGGGTCGTGGTGGTGGTGGTCGTGGTCAGCAATTTGGCCATACCGCGCAGATAGCGATGCCTCGCGCCGATGTCACCCTTTCGCCAGCGAGACGGAAAGGAGCCGCTCCAATTTGGAAAGGATGCTTGACATAGCGCCGAATCAATGACAAGTGTGCTTTCCATAGTAGAAAGGGAGCTTTCCTTATGGAACGGACTACACGAACACGGATGCAGGCATTGATATGGGCCGCGATCATCATTGCAGCTGCGCTTATCGGCTCTGCGGCAGAATTGAGCAGCGGCGCCTCTGTCGGGATCATCACAGGTCTTAGCGGAGCGGCATGGGCGTCTTTGCAGTCAGGCGGTTCATGCTGCGTGCGGGCGCTGCAATGACCTCGTCCGCGCCCGCATCGACCATTCGCCCCGGTGCATGGGCGGGCGGCATGTTTGCATCGCTGGGCATTATCGCCGGCCTGAAATTCAGCGGCGCAATAGAGCCTCCCGCAATCTACCTGTTGCTCATCATCCCGCTCGTGCTGAGTGTGCAGTTCTATCGGTCAATGCAGCGATCCGCTGACAATTGCGGGGCCAGCAGTCCAGCAATCAAACGGTATAATCGCGGTATTGCGCTTGCATCTCTCGCCTATGTCCTGGGCATGGGAATCGCGGTCGCAATCTGGGAGCGGACCGAATTGACTGACGGGTTGGTCTTCCTGATTTCGCTGCTGCCAGCCATCCCGACATTCGCGATGATCTGGGTCATGGGCCGGTATCTTACCGATGAGCAGGATGAATATCTTCGCCACCGGTCGATCATGGCCTCTTTGGCCGGGTTGGGTCTGGTGCTGGCCTTGGGCACGTTTTACGGTTTTCTAGAAATGTTTGGCCTTGTCCCGCATGTCTGGGCGTGGTGGATCTTGCCTATCTGGGCGATCGGCATGGGGCTGTTCCAATACTGGCAAAGCTGGAGGTCGGACCGTTGAACAACCGCCTCAAAGTGCTGCGGGCAGAACGCGACTGGAGCCAGCAGGATCTGGCCGACCGGCTTGAAGTCAGCCGGCAGAGCGTGAACGCCATCGAGAAAGGGCGCTATGACCCGTCACTGCCGCTGGCGTTTTCAATTGCCGAGGTTTTCGGCCTGACGATTGAGGAGATTTTCAGCCGCGACTGAAATATCTGACTTTCGGAAGGGCCAAAACGAAAAGAGCCGCCAGCCCACCGGGGCGGCGGCTCTTTTGCATAATTGGTCGCGGCGTTTATGCGGCGTTTGGCTGCGGAATGTTCGCCACCGGCGCTTTGTTCGTTGCCGGTTTCGGCATGGTCTTCTCGTCAGAGGAGGACTTGTCCTTGCCGAAAAACTTCTTTGCGGCGTAACCGCCAACTCCCAGCGCGATCATGGCCGGAATGCTGATCCGGCTGAGTACGAAGGGTGCAGCCGCACCGATCATGGCGCCGGTTGTGCCGCCAATGCCGGATGTCTGTTTTGCGAGTTTGCCGCCAACTGCGGCTCCGATAATTTTACCAAGCATTTCAATCTCCTTGTTTGCCTAACCAACGGCAAACTCCCTTTCCGGTTCCGAGATAGAGGGGCACTGGCGGCAATCATGCACGGATCATCCGGTTTCCTTTTGCTGGCAGGCGGGGCATGGTAACGGTCATGTCTGGCACACAGTTTCTCGAATTGGACGGCGGCGCGGCGCGCATCGCCTATCGCCATACGCACGGCGCAGGCCCGGCGATTGTTTTCCTGCCCGGCTATATGTCTGACATGGCAGGCGGCAAAGCGACCGCGCTGTTTCAAGAAGCGCAGGAACACGGGCGCGCCTGCCTGCTGCTCGATTATTCGGGCTGCGGGCAAAGCAGCGGCGAATTTGCAGACGGCACGCTGTCGAAATGGCGCGATGAGGTGCTCGCGCTGATCAAGGCAAAGCTGGACGGGCCGGTCTTGCTGGTCGGATCGTCGATGGGCGGGTGGCTGATGCTTTTGGTCGCAGAACAACTGGGCGCACGTTTGGCCGGTGTCGTCGGAATCGCCGCCGCGCCCGATTTTACGCGCTGGGGATATTCCGATGCCCAGCGCGCGCAGCTTGCCGCGGGGCAGACCGTATTCGAAGACAATCCCTACGGCCCCGAACCCACGCCGACCTATGCCGGATTTTACGCCGATGCCGAAACGTTGATGCGGCTGGAGAGCGAGGTTTCAATCACCTGCCCAGTCCACCTGCTGCATGGCCAGCGCGATGCCGACGTGCCGTGGGAAACCAGCCTTGAACTGGCCGAGGCGCTGCGTTCGGATGCGGTAAAGGTAACGCTGATTAAAGACGGCGATCATCGTCTTTCGCGCGATCAGGATATCGCCATGCTTAAAGACGCGATTGCCAGCTTTTACTGATGGAAATTCCCCCATGTCCCTGTTTTTAGCCCTGCTCTTACAAGTCGGCCCGAACCCGGCGCTCGACAATTCGCTCGGCCTGCCGGACGAATTGGCGAACCGGCCCCCGCGTGAAAATGCAGTGGAGGAGTCCGCCGACCCGGTCAGCCAATGGCTCGCCGGCTGCCTTGCCCAGCTTGCCGAAGACCCCGCCCGCGCGCATTCGCAGGCGCAGATCAGGCTGCCTGAGGTATCGGGGCCGGACAGGGTGATGACCAACCATTGCCTCGGCCTCGCCGCAACGGAACTGGGCCTATGGCAGGATGCGCGGCAGGCCTTTATCGCAGCACGCGACGAAACACCGCCAGAGGAGCTGCGGGCGCGGGCGCGCTTTAGCCTGATGGCAGGCAACGCCGCGCTTGGTTCAGGCGATGGCGAAGGCGCGCTTTTGCTGCTCCAGACTGCGCAGCGCGACGCGAATGCCGCCGCTGCCGCCACACTCGAAGCGATCGCCGCGATGGATGTAGCCCGCGCGCTGGTGGCGCTCGACCGGCCGGGCGAGGCATTCGTGCCGCTGTCACGGGCGACCCTGCTTGAGCCGGAAAAGGCCGAAGCATGGCTGCTTACAGCGACGCTTTATCGGCGGCTGGACCGGCTTGATGATGCGCAACAGGCCATTGAGCAGGCGGCAAAGCTTGCGCCGATGGCGGGCGACATCGGCCTGGAGGCAGGCGTAATTGCGGTGCTCTCAGGCCGCGAAGAAGCCGCGCGGCAAAGCTGGGGTTCGGTGATCGAGACGCAGCCTGAAAGCCCCGCTGCAATCACCGCGCAAAGCTATCTCGATCAGTTGGGACCCGCGCCTGCACCAGCCAAGCCGGCGGGGAGCGGATCGTGACCGCATTTTCCGTTCTCGATCTGGTGCCGGTGCGCGAAGGCGGCAGTATTGGCGAGGCGTTCGAGGCTGCAACAACGCTTGCCCAGAAAGCCGAATCGCTTGGTTGCAAGCGGTTCTGGGTGGCAGAGCATCACGCGATGGACGGCATTGCGGGCGGCGCGACCTCGGTCGTGCTCGCCCATATCGGCAACGCGACCAGCCGTATCCGCATCGGGTCGGGCGGGATCATGCTGCCCAATCACACGCCGTTCCAGATTGCAGAGCAATTCGGCACGCTGGATGCGCTGTTCCCGGGCCGCGTCGATCTCGGGCTGGGCCGGGCACCGGGGGCAGGACCCGAACTGCAGCGTGCCCTGCGCAAAAACCTGCAGCAGGCATCGGAATATTTCCCGCAGGACGTGGCCGAACTGCGCGCCTTGCTGACAGGCGATTTCGACCTGCCGATCACCGCAACGCCCGGCATGGGGGCGAAGGTCGATCTGTGGATGCTCGGGTCGAGCCTGTTCGGCGCACAGCTCGCGGCGAAGATGGGCCTGCCCTATGCCTTCGCAGCGCACTTTGCACCTGACCATCTGGACGCGGCACTCGCGCTTTACAGGCGCGATTTCCAGCCCTCCGCACAGCTTGCGAACCCTTACGTCATGGTGGCGATGAATGTGTTTGCAGCAGACACTCACGAAGAGGCCTGCACGCTCGCGTCGAGCCAGCAGCAAAGCTTTGTCGCGCTACGCACCGGAAACCCCGGCAAGCTAAAGCCCGCGATTGCCGGATACACCGATACGCTGCCCGCCCCGCAGCGCGCTATGCTGGATCATGTGGGGCAGGCCTCCGCCATGGGAACGCCTGATGAGGTAGCCGCCGCCATCGCCGCTTTCATAAAGCGCACCGGTGCCGATGAAATCATGCTGTGCGGATCAACCTTCGATCCCGATGCCCGTTTGCGCTCGCTGGAAATGACGATGGAATCCGTCCGCAGTAAAGCCGCTGCCTGATTCCTTCAGGATCGGGCTGATTTTTCGCGATTAACTCGGCGCCGCGAGACGAACGCGCTTGCACCGGACTCGCTAAAGCGGGTATCGCGGAAACGATAGAATACACCGGCATAATAAAATTACCCGGAGCAGGAAAATGGCGGCAAAGCCCAAACCCAAATCTGCAGCCGCAGCCTCAGGCAAACGCGCGCTGCACGCGGCGCTCAAGAAAAAGGTTAAAGCGGCCATTTTGCCCGGCGATGTGGCGTTGGACGACAAACAGCTTTCCGAAACGACCGACTTCCTGCTTGACGCGGCCGCCGTGCGCGAACCTGCGCGATCGGCGCTAAAGCTGGAATCGGCGACCGGCGAAAAACGGCGCCTGCGCATCGCAATCATCAACAATGACATGCCGTTTCTGGTCGATTCGGTAGCGGCAACGCTGGCAGCCCAAGGGCTTCCGATCAACATGCTCGTCCACCCGGTGATCGGGGTGAAGCGTAATGAGCAGGGCGAACTGATCGATCTGGTCGATGCCGATCCGGTCGCCGCCCAGACCGAATCGATGATTTATATCGAGACACCGCGTGTCGATGCGAAACAGCGCGGCGAGCTGCTGAAACAGCTGCGATTGACGCTGGGCGATGTGCGGGCAGCGGTGACCGACTGGGCCAAGGTGCAACAGGCGGTGCAGGCCGATGCGGATGCCCTGAAGAACGTCGATGCAGAAGCTGCCGCCCTGCTCGAATGGCTCAACACCGGTATGCTCACCCAACTGGGTCATCTGGTGCGGAAACGCGATGGCAGTGAAAGCGGCGTGCTGGGCATTTGCCGCAAAAGCGCGCGCGGATTGCTGGCCGAAACATCGTATGACCGCGCGTTCG
Organism: Erythrobacter sp. MTPC3; assembly: GCF_042854385.1. Lineage (NCBI taxonomy): Bacteria > Pseudomonadati > Pseudomonadota > Alphaproteobacteria > Sphingomonadales > Erythrobacteraceae > Erythrobacter > Erythrobacter sp. MTPC3. Next base: position 50,946 of record NZ_BTGP01000007.1, on the reverse strand, counting down.
AGTATTTCGATGAAAGCGGCCCTGACCGTCACCTGCTGATTATCAAGTCGAACCGCATTTCCACCGTTCACCGCCGCGTTCCGCTCGACCTGTTCGTGGTTCCGCTGCGCGACAAAGGGGGCAAGGTTACCGCGCTTTCGATCCATGCCGGTGTGTGGACCAGCATCGCGCTGGCATCGCCTCCGGGCGAGGTTCCGGTGCTGCGGTCGGTGCTGCAATCGCTAAATGATGAACTGGGCTTCGACCCGTCGGGCCACGCTGGCAAGGCGCTGGTTCACGCGTTTACCGCGCTGCCGCATGACGTCCTGATCGCGTTCACGCCCGATGACATGTGTCGCCTTGCGACGGCCTCCATGAGCCTGGTGGACCGCCCGCGCCCGCGCCTTGTGATGGTGCAGTCACCGCTTGGCCGGCATATTTTCGCATTCGTGTGGCTGCCGCGTGACATGCTGTCGACCGATGTGCGCCTGCAAATCCAGAGCCTGCTGACCAAAGTGCCCGGAACCGAAGTCCTCGACTGGACACTGGAGGTTGAGGGCGGCGCTCTCGCCATGCTGCAATACCTGCTCGATGTGCGCAGCGCGGATGCGCAGCCCGATGGGGAGGCCATCGAAGCCCAGCTCGAAGATATGCTGCGCGGCTGGAACGAAGCGGTCGAAACGCGGCTTGCAGATATTGACGATGCAGGCCGGTCTGCCGCAATCGCCGCGCGTTATGCCGGTGCATTCCCGCCCGCATTCCGCAGCCTGTATGGCCCGGCGGAAGCGGCAAGCGATATTGTCCGTCTGCGCGCCATTGCGATGGGCGATAATCCTGCTGAGCAGCGCGGCTCACGCCTCTACCGTTTAAGCACCGATGCGCCCGAGCAATTGCGGCTGAAAGTGTATCATATCGGCGGTCAGTTCGCTTTGTCGGACGCAGTCCCCGCGCTCGAAAATTTCGGTTTCCGCGTGATTGGCGAAACAGCGACGTCGCTGGAATCGGGCGAGCTTGGCACGATCCATGATTTCACGCTGGAACTCACACCCGGAGACGAAGCGGCCGCGATCCTGGAGCGCGCCGGCCCGATCGAAACCGCTATTGCCGATGTGCTGAACGGTGCGGCGGAAGATGATGCGTTTAACCGGCTGGTGGTCGGAACAGGTCTGGCAGCACGCGATGCCGAATGGCTGCGCGCGTTCTACCGGTATCTGCGCCAGACGGGCATGGGCTTTACGATTTACACCGTGGTCGACGCACTTGGCCGCGCGCCGGGCGTGACGCGCGCGATGATCGACCTGTTCGCCGCCCGCCACGATCCCGATTTTGCCGGCAACCGCGAAGACGCTGTCGCAGGGGCTATATCGGCGTTCACCCGCGGTCTGGCAAAGGTCAGCGCGATCAATGATGACCGTCTACTGCGCCTTTACCGCGCGGTGATCGATGCGGTTTTGCGCACCAACGCATTCGCTCCGGCGGCGGCAGAGGCGCTGGCGTTCAAGATTGATTCCAGCCTTGTCCCCGGCCTTCCCAAACCGGTCCCGTGGCGCGAGATTTTCGTCTATTCGCGCCGCGTTGAAGGTATCCATTTGCGATCCGGCGCGATTGCGCGCGGCGGCCTGCGATGGTCGGACCGGCGCGACGATTTCCGCACCGAAATCCTCGGGCTGATGAAAGCACAGCGGGTAAAGAACGCAGTTATCGTGCCAACCGGGGCAAAGGGCGGCTTTTACCCAAAACAGCTCCCATCGCCCGCGCTGGACCGCGAAGGCTGGGCGGCAGAGGGGCAGGCCAGTTACGAAGTTTTCATCCGCACGCTGCTGTCGGTCACCGACAACATCGTGGATGGCAAAGTCGTCCATCCGGAAAGTGTCGCGATCCATGATGGCGAAGATCCGTACTTCGTTGTCGCCGCAGATAAAGGCACGGCGCGCTTCTCCGATGTGGCCAACGCAATTGCCGAAAGCCGCGATTTCTGGCTCGACGATGCATTCGCGAGTGGCGGATCGAACGGTTACGATCACAAGGCAATGGGCATCACCGCGCGCGGTGCATGGGTGTCCGTCCAGCGGCACTTCCTTGAAATGGGTGTCGATGTTCAAAAGGACAGCATCCGCGTTGCAGGCTGCGGCGACATGTCGGGCGATGTGTTCGGCAACGGAATGCTGCTTTCCAAGGCGATCAAACTGGTCGCTGCATTCGATCACCGCCATATCTTCATTGATCCCGATCCCGATCCGGCGGCAAGCTGGAAAGAGCGCAAGCGGCTGTACGATCTGCCGCGCTCCAGTTGGGAAGACTACGATCCGTCCCTGATCTCTCGCGGTGGCGGCGTGTATTCGCGCGATCTCAAACGCATCAAACTGTCCAAAAAAGCGCGCACCATGCTGGGGATCGAGGACAAGGAGATTGAGCCAGATGCACTCGTATCCGCTATCCTGACAGCAGAGCTCGACCTGATCTGGTTTGGCGGGATCGGCACCTATATCAAGGCCGAGGCTGAGAGCCATCTGGCGGTCGGTGATCCGGCCAATGATGCGCTGCGCGTCGATGCGCGCGATGTCCGTGCAAAGGTTATTGGCGAGGGTGCGAACCTCGGCATAACGCAGGCCGGGCGCATCGCCTTTGCTCTGAATGGTGGCCGTATCAACACCGATTTCATCGACAATTCCGCCGGTGTCGATTGCTCCGATAACGAGGTCAATATCAAGATCGCGCTGGCAGCCGCTTTGCGTTCTGGCAAACTGACCGAGAAAAAGCGCAACACGCTTCTGGCAAAGATGACGGACGAGGTTGCCGACATCGTGCTGGAGGATAACCGCTTGCAGGCGCTGGCTTTGTCGATTGCGGAAACCGGAGGCGCGGATGCGACAGCCTCTTTCGTGCGGCTGATCGAACAATTGGAAGATATCGGTGATCTCGACCGGCGGACAGAGGGGCTGGCCGATGGCGAGAGCCTTACCCGCCGCGCCGCAGACGGGCGCGGGCTGACCCGTCCCGAACTCGCCGTGCTGCTTTCATCAGCAAAGCTGGTGCTGCAGGACGCGATCGAGGACAGCGGACTGCCCGATGATCCGGTGCTTCGCGATTCGCTGATCGTGCTGTTCCCGGCGCCGATGCGCAAAACCTATGCAGACGAGATTGACGGCCACCGCCTGCGCCGCGAGCTTGTCGCGACCGATCTTTCGAACCGGATCATCAACCGGCTCGGACTGGTCCACGCGTTTGAGCTGGCCGAGGAAGAGGGCGTTGGCCTGTCCGATGTCGCCGCCGCCTTCGTCGTGGTTGAGCGCCTGTTTGATCTGCGCCAATTGTGGGACAATCTCGACACGGCACCAATGGGCGAGGCTGTGAGGCTTACGCTGTTCGACCGGCTTTCAGCCGCTGTCGGCAACCTGATGTCGGACGTGCTGCGCACCTCTGCCGGTCAGGTCGAGGCAGGCGAAATGATCGGCGCATTGCAGCCGGGTGTCGCAGTGCTAACCGATGCGCGCGAAACGCTGCTGTCACCAGAAACGCGCGAGCGGTCAGAGCAGCTGCGCAAATACTTTACCAATCACGGCGCGCCAGAGGGGCTCGCTGCGGATGTTGCGAACATGTTTGATTATGATGGCTCTATCGGTCTTGCGCAATTGGCCCGCAAAACGGAAATCGGCCCTGAAAAACTCACCCTCGCCTTTACCGATATCGGCGAACGCATCGGCATCGACTGGGCGCAGGGTATTGCCGCGCATATGTCTCCCTCCGATGTGTGGGAGCGGTTGCTGGTCGACGGTCTCGCACGCGATTTTCAGCATATGCGGCTCGAATTCCTGCGCCGGCTGATGCGGCGCAAGCTGGGTAAGGATGATCCGCAGGCCGCAATCGCTGAATGGGCAGAAGAAAACGAGAATGCGGTGGCCCAGTTCCGCCGGATGGTCACCCGCGCCCAGGCCCGCCCCCCGGTTGCGCCCGCCGTTCTCGCGCAGATTGCAAGCCAGGCGCGCAACCTTCTGGAACGCTGAAGTTAGTCTCGCGGCTTGACGCAGCAGCGTTTTGCGGCGACCCACCCGGCCATGGAGCGAGAGGGAAGCAACCGCAACAGCGCCGATGTCGTCATCGTCGGCACGGGTCATGGCGGCGCGCAGGCGGCAATCGCATTGCGTCAGCAAGGGCACGAAGGGTCAATCCTGATGGTCGGGCGCGACAATGCGCCCCCTTACGAACGCCCGCCTCTGTCCAAGGAATACCTTGCCGGGGAGAAGGGGTTTGAACGGATCATGATCCGTCCGGAAAAATTCTGGGCCGACAAGAATATCGACCTGCGTCTGGGCAGCGGTGTCATGGACATCAATCCGGCGGCGCATACGCTCACTCTCAGCGATGGCAGCACTATCGGATACCGCAAGCTGATCTGGTCGGGCGGAGGTGATCCGCGCAGGCTCGGCTGCACCGGCGCAAACCAGAAAGGCGTTTTCTACGTCCGCGACAAACGCGATGCCGATGCCATGATGGCCGCGCTGGAAGCGGGCGCAAAACGCGCCATCGTAATCGGCGGCGGGTATATCGGGCTGGAGGCGGCGGCTGTCCTACGCAAGCTGGGCTGCGAGGTTACGCTGCTGGAAATGCAGGACCGCGTGCTGGCCCGCGTCGCTGGCGAGGAGCTTTCGCGTTTTTACGAAGAGGAACATCGCAGGCAGGGCGTAGACGTGCGCCTTTCACGCGGAGTTGAGGAGATCATTGGCGAAGACGGCAAGGTCACAGGCGTTGTGCTCGACAATGGAGAGACACTGCCATGCGACATGGTCGTCGTCGGCATCGGGATCGTGCCTGCGGTTGCACCGCTGATCGCGGCAGGCGCGGCCGGTTCCAACGGCGTCGATGTCGATTATTGCTGCCGCACGACGCTGGATGATATTTACGCCATCGGTGACTGCGCAGCGCACGCCAACCCCTATGCCGACAATGCCGTAATCCGGCTCGAATCCGTGCAGAACGCGCACGATATGGCCAACACCGTGGCCAAGGCGATTATGGGCGACAAACAGACCTATGACGCGCTGCCGTGGTTCTGGTCAAACCAGTATGATCTCAAACTCCAGACCGCCGGATTAAGCCTCGATTTCGACGAAACGGTGCTGCGCGGCGATCCTGCAACACGCAAATTCACGGTCGCCTACCTGAAAGAGGGCAAACCGATTGCGTTCGATTGCGTGGGCACGATGAAGGATTACGTTCAGGGCCGCAAAATGCTGGAAGCAGGCACCGAAGCCGTGGACCGCGAGGCACTGGCTGATATCGACATCCCGATCAAAGAGCTGATTTAAGCCGCGCCGCCGCCCAGCGCGCGGCATCGGCAACAACCGGGTCGGGATCATCCGTCAGACGGTCACACAGTTTGGCAAGCGCGCCGTCACCGCTATTGCCGGCCGCGTAGAGGCAATTGCGAACAAACCGGTCCCGCCCAATCCGTTTGATCGGGGAGCCTGAGAAAAACGAGCGAAAGCCCGCATCATCCAGCGCGAGCAATTCTGCCAGACGCGGCGCGACAAGCTCTGCGCGGGGCAGAAATTCGCGCATAGCATGCGCCTCGTCAGCGAATTTGTTCCATGGACAGACGGCCAGGCAATCATCGCAGCCATAGATACGGTTCCCCAATGCCTCGCGAAATTCCTCTGCAACCGGGCCTTTATGCTCGATGGTGAGGTATGAAATGCAGCGCCGCGCATCCAGCTGATAGGGCGCGGGAAACGCATCGGTCGGGCAGGCATCCAGACAGGCACGGCAGGTTCCGCACTGGTCGCGCTGCGATCCCCCTTCGCTCAGGGCCAAGGTGGTGTAGATTGCACCGAGAAACAGCCAGCTGCCATGATCCGGGCTGACCAGATTGGTATGTTTGCCCTGCCAGCCGATCCCCGCCGCCTCGCCCAGCGGTTTTTCCATGACGGGGGCGGTGTCGACGAACACTTTAACCTCAGCATCCGGCTCTTCTGCCACCAGCCACCGCGCTAGCGCTTTCAGCCGTTTCTTGACGACATCGTGATAATCCTTGCCCTGCGCATAAACAGAAATGCGCGCATGGCTGCGTGCGGTTTCGAGCGCCATGGGATCATGCGCAGGGGCGTAACTCATGCCCAGCGCGATGACACTGCGCGCCTCCGGCCATAGCCCTTGCGGAGATCGGCGGTGGTGCTGGCGCGTCTCCATCCACTCCATCGAACCATGATGGCCATCGCCCAGCCACCGCTCCAATCGCTCGGCTCGCACCGGGTCTTCGGCAGCGGGCGCAATTCCGAATGCTGCAAAACCCAGCTCGCGTGCCTGCCTTTCGAGGCGCTGCGTCAGATCAGAAGTTGCTTGGGCGTTAACCACGCTTGGGGTTGCTCCCGTTCAGTTTCGCGCGTTAACTGCCGCGCTCATGCACATGCAAGTAGGCGAACACATGGCGGCGAGCAATGTCCCCGCACCGGCGCAGGACGAACGACCGCTCGCAATCGAAGCGCGCGGACTGGTCAAACGGTTTGATGGCACAATCGCTGTCAAAGGCGTCGACCTCAGCGTGCCTGAAGGCGCGATCTACGGCGTGCTCGGCCCGAACGGTGCTGGCAAGACGACGACGCTGCGGATGCTGCTGGGTATTATCGACCCCGACGAAGGCGTCCGGCGCGTTTTCGGGCATGACCGGCCCCACGACATCGGACGGCTGATCGGATATCTGCCCGAGGAACGCGGGCTGTACCCGGCGATGAAAGCGATCGAGGCGATTGCATTCATGGGCGCCCTGCGCGGCTTGCCGCTGGCCGAGGGGCGAAAGCGCGGGCTGGAATTGCTGGAGAAGCATGATCTTGGCTACGCCGCGGACCGCACGATCCGGCAATTGTCGAAAGGCATGGCGCAGACCGTGCAGTTGTTAGGCACGCTGGTTCACCGGCCACGTCTGGTGGTGCTGGATGAACCGTTTTCCGGTCTCGATGCAATCAATCAGGGCAAACTGGAACGGATGATCCGTGCGTTGGCCGATGATGGGGTTACCGTCATTTTCTCGACCCATGTTATCCACCATGCAGAGCGTCTGTGCGAAGGTGTCGCGATTATTGCCGGCGGCGAGGTGCCCTATGCTGGCAGCGTCGAGGCAGCGCGGGACCGCATTCCGGCACAGGTCAGGCTGGAAACACGTGCGCGTGACGGTGCGTGGACCGCTGCTCTCCCGGCAGAAACGCGGCGCGAAGGCGACTTTTTCTACTTCCCGCTGCCCGAAACCGGAGTGGAACCGCTTTTGAAACATCTCATCGACGGACAAGCGGGCATCCTATCGCTGTCCATTGAGCGTGCAGGCCTGCACGATGCGTTCGTCGCGATTGCCGGTGAAGCAGCAGCACGCCAGCTGGAGGCCGATCAGGCGGGAGACGCATCATGAGCAACCACGATCAGGCAGCCATCGACGCGCGCCCGCGCCTGTCCCGGCTGGAGGCAGCCTGGGTGATTGCCCGGCGCGATTTCATCGCTGTGCTGTTTAGCCGCGCGTTTCTGTTCTTCCTTGTCGGCCCGCTGTTTCCGGTGCTGGTCGGCGGTCTTGCGGGAAGTATTGGCGGGCAGGTTTCCCGCTCGACCGTCAGCACCGAAATCGGACTTGCGATGTCGGCAGCGGATAACGCTGCGATGATCGCCGCTGCGCAGAAACTGCGCCCGCAGCTTGGCAACACGATGCCGCAGCTTCGCGAAGTGCCCGAGGCAGCCGGGTCGGACGCGTTCGATGCCGCCCGCTTCCTCGATGAACGGCGCGGCAATTATGCAGCGATCGTAACCGGCACCTTGGCCGCACCCGAGGTGGCCGGAACAGCAAGGCAAATTGGCCGCTGGAGTGGGCCTGTCGAGTTGATGGCGGCAACGGCGCTTGGCGCGTCACCTGATACGTTCCCCAGCAGCTCCAGCACCGTGGTCGCCAGCAGCGCCGTATCCGAACGAGCCAACCGCGTGCGGACCGCGCAGGCTGCGCAAATGGTCCTGTTCCTGCTGACCATGCTGCTGGCCGGGATGGTGCTATCCAACCTTGCCGAGGAAAAGGGCAACAAGATCATCGAAATCCTCGCCGCGGCCCTGCCGATGGATGCGGTGTTCATGGGTAAGCTGTTTGCGATGCTGGGCGTATCGTTCGTCGGCGTCGCGGTGTGGGGTACGCTTGGCTGGGCGTTCTGGACTGTCGCTGAAGAGGGCATCGTAACGGTCACGCAGACCAATTTCCGCGATCTTCCCGGACCGGCAGTCGGTTGGCCGGTCTTCCTGAGTCTCGCGATTGTCTACTTCTCGATGGCATACCTGCTGCTCGGCGCGCTGTTCCTGACGATCGGCGCGATGGCGGAAACCGTGCGTGAGGTGCAGACGATGTCGATGCCCGTCACCATGATGCAGCTGATGGTGTTTTTCCTCGCCGCCTACACGATCACCATGCCAGGTTCGGCGCTGGAGACATTTGCGATCATCTTTCCGCTCTCATCGCCCTTTGCAATGTTGGCCCGCGCCGCTCTCGAAGAGACCTTGTGGGTCCATGCAGTCGCTGTCGTATGGCAGGGAATCGCCGCCTTTGGTCTGATTAAGGCGGGGTCGCTGCTGTTCCGCAAGCGCGTGATGAAATCGGGAAGCGGCGGCCGCGCAAAAAAGAAGCGCGGGTTCTTTAAGCGCAGTGCCGCGAAAGAATCTTCCACTCAGCTGGCGCAATAGGTCGCTAATCGCAACTGACTATTGACACACGTGTCAGTTACGGCAGGATGCCCGTTAACGACTATGCAAAGCCGGTCGACACGGGAGAGAGAACCATGGCCACAATAGCCCCAGACGCCGCAGACCAGCAGCCGCAATGGCGCACATCGCCCACCGCACACGAGGCGCTGAAAGAGCATCTTGAGCAGCATCCGGGCGAACGACCCAGCCACCCTCACAAATGGGACGTAAGCCGGTCGGACATCTATTACGAGGATCGCTGGCAGCCGATTTTCAAAGAGATGCAGGATGCAGGCCCGCTGCACTTCATCCCTGACAGCCCGTTTGGCCCTTATTGGGCAGTGGTCGGTCACAAGGCGATCCAGCATATTGAGGCACTGCCAGAGACATTCTCTTCCAGCTGGGAATATGGCGGTATCACGATCCTTGAACGGCCCAAGGATGAAGATCTGGCGGAGGGTGAGGAACGGTTCGAACTGCCGATGTTCATCGCCATGGACCGCCCGCAGCATACCGGCCAGCGCCGCACCGTTGCACCAAAATTCACGCCCAGCGCGATGGCGGATATGGAAGCGGACATCCGCGCGCGCACCGGCGAATTGCTCGATTCCCTGCCTCGCGGTGAAACTTTCGACTGGGTCGACAAGGTTTCCATCGAACTGACCACCGGCATGCTCGCGCTGCTGTTCGATTTCCCTTGGGAAGACCGGCGACTGCTCACGTTCTGGTCGGATTGGTCTGGCGATACGGAGCTTGGCTCGATCCGCGAGCTGGACATGGTCCGGCGCGGCATTCTTCAAGAAATGGCTGCGTATTTCCAACAGCTGTGGGTCAAGAAAACCCATGAAGAGCCGGGCGATGATCTCATTTCGATGATGATCCATTCCGACGCCATGAACCAGATGAGCCCGCAGGAATTCATGGGCAATCTGGTGCTGCTGATTGTCGGCGGCAATGACACCACCCGCAACACGATGAGCGGGATTATACATTCGCTGGATAAATTTCCCGATCAGCGCAAACTGTTCGAAGAAAAGCCCGAACTCATCCCGAATGCGGTGCAGGAATGTCTGCGTTATCAGACACCGCTGGCGCATATGCGCCGCACCTGCACAGAAGATACCGAGGTGTTCGGCCAGACAATCAAAAAAGGCGACAAGGTCGTGCTCTGGTATCTCGGTGCAAACCGCGAGGAGAGCGTGTTCGAAAATCCGCACAAGCTCGACATTACGCGCGACAATGCGCGCCGCCATATCGCCTTTGGTTATGGCATTCACCGCTGTGTCGGTGCGCGTCTGGCAGAGCTGCAATTGCGCGTCCTGCTCGAAGAGATGCACAAACGCCGGATGCGTGTGCATGTGGCAGGCGATGTGGAGCGCGTGCGCGCAAACTTTGTGCATGGTTTCCGCAAGCTCGAAGTGGAAATCACCGAGTTCTAATTTCGCCGCCATTTCGCCTGTGCATTTGCTGCAGGTGAAACTTTTCGGCCGTTTCCGACGTAATTGAAGGTATAACAACCCCTTGATTGCGCAGGAATTGCACGCGATGAAATTTGGAAAATCGACCCGCCGCCGTTTTATCGGCACTGGCAGCGCCGCTGCGCTGTTGCCCCTTCTCGCAAGCTGCGGCGCAGAGCCAGCACAGGCGCGCGGCGACTTTCGTATCCGCAAAACCGAAGCGCAATGGCGACGTGAACTTACCAGCGGCCAGTTCCGCATCCTTCGGGAAGCGGGGACAGAGCGGGCATTCACCTCGCCGCTGAACAAGGAAAAACGCAAAGGCGTTTATAAATGCGCTGGCTGCGACAATCTGATCTATTCGTCCGCGCATAAATACGAAAGCGGCACGGGCTGGCCTGCTTTTTACCAGCCGATCGGCAGCGGCGCTGTCGGCACGTCAACCGATTACAAGATCGGCTACCCCCGGACAGAGGTGCATTGCGCGGATTGCGGCGGGCATCTGGGCCACATTTTCGGCGATGGCCCCCGCCCAACCGGCAAACGTCACTGTATCAACGGGCTCGCCATGACATTCGCGCCTGCGTAGCTTGCCACCACCATCGGCAATGACGGCAGCAGCGCCAGCGCAACCGCGATAAGGGCAAATGCGCGCGGCGCTGGATTGCGCATGGACCGGATAGAGCGGAACCAGCTGCGCGCCTGCCATGCCAGCGGAGGTGCTGCCAGCACGCATGCGACCGCACCGATTTGCCCGAGCAGCACCGATGCCGCCAGCGCAGCACCCAAGATGACCGCATAATCAAACCAGAATTTACGCAGCCATTGATGCGAACGGCTCGCCAGATTGATCGTGGCAATCAGTCCGATAAACGGGGTGATCGCATATTGCAGTCCCGGACCCGGCATCCACGACCAGATAGGACCGGCACCGGATGCAGCCGCGATTGAGGGCAGCCAATACGGCGCCGTGACCAGTGCAATTACGACGCCGCCAACGATGGCGAACGCAAATCCCACTGCGATCCGGCCTCTGGGCAATGGCTCCAGCTTAGCCAGAATAGTGAGCACAGCTGAACCCCAGGCCAAAATACCCAGATGGACGAAGCTGGCTGCAGCCAGCGGTGTGATCGCTTCACCCAGAGGCATGGCCAGAAACGTAAAAACTGCGCTGAAAACGGTAAAGGATTGGACGGCGGCGACAGCGACAAAACGTTCCTCGCGGTTTTGAAGCCAGCGCAAGCCAAGCAAGGCCGCGATCGCTGCTATAACGGGCCAGCTGTGAATGGATATCTCTAGCCACGCGGCAAGCGATCCACCGGCGATCCACCCGCCAAGCCGTGGCGTTCGCAGCATCATCCCGTTGATCGCGCCAAGCGCGCAGATCATCTGCCAGCCGTAAAAATCAAGCCGTGTCGGGGCAAGCTGCACCAGCACCGGCACGGAAATCGCAAGGATGAGTGCCGTCAGCGTCGCTTCCTCATCGCCCAGCAATTTCCATGAAACATGCGCCGACAAAAGCATCGCCGCGCCCAGTGTTAACAGCGGCATAAGAACCGATGATGCCGTGTGCGCGATTTGAGAGCCGAAGACGGGCGCCAGAATGAACGTCAAAATGCCCGGAGGCGCTTCGGCCAGGTCGAAACCCCGCTCAGCGCCCAGCACAGGTCCGCTAATCAGCGCGGCCCAATGGATCGTCAGCAAGAGCGCGCAAACAAACACCCAGACCGCGCCTACCCGCGTCAGGAGTTCGCCCGGCAAGGCAGTGCGGCGACGTTCGACCAGCATTTGTTCTTGCCCCCATTCCACTTGGCCCGAAACACTGTGCGCGGGCTTTGATATGGATCGGAGGATGAATTAAAATGGTTATCGCCGCGTAAACGCCGTTTCTGCGGCAGGATCGGCCATGGTCTCAGTCCTTTATGAGAGCTGGCGCCTGCATTCGCGCGGTCAATCTCGCAAAATCGCCAAGCGTGAGGGTATCGTCGAAGACAAGCCCGTAATGCGATCCCTGACGCCAGCGCACCTTGGCCCGAGCGCCCTTGTACTGATCGCTTTCAATCAGCAGCGACTGGTCCACGGAATAGTCGCTATCGCATTCGATCCGCGCGCCCTGCTGGGAGAGGTTTTCGACAATCGCATCCGATTTGCCGCTGATGCTGGTGATCGTGACGGGAAAGCATACCGATAGCCGCAGGCCCCGGGTTGGGTATTCGCCAGCTTCGTGGATCAGCTTTGCAATATCCACAGGCTCGCTGAACTCAAAGCCCGCCTCGTTATCGCGCTCCCATACAGGTGCGACATTGTAGGCCGCGCCGCCCGGCATGCTGAGTTGGAAAGCCTTGTCGCTTGGCAATGCGTGAAACAAGCGCATGCTTATGCCCGTTTCCGAAACATCGCGAATAACGCAGACGAATTCGCCTTGCAGGCTCACCAGTTTGGCGGCCCGGATCAAAAGCGTGAAGCGCGGTGCCGAACGCATTTCGCCAGCATCGAGGTCGTCAGCTTCGAAGCGTTGACCAATCGCGGTGTTATCCATGTCTGTGTTCCTGCCCCGGTTATGGTTCCGGTATGCGGCATGCGCCCTGAATTGTGCTTAAATCGACACTTCGGGTATTACGGGTGAGCAGGTTAAATTATGGTCAACGATCACGGTCGTCATAGCCAGGCATTTACTATGGTGCGGGTGGCGGGACTCGAACCCGCACGATCAAAGATCAGGGGATTTTAAGTCCCCGGCGTCTACCATTCCGCCACACCCGCACAGATCTCAACTCCGCGCGTCATCCCGATAGACAGAGCGGCGCGATGCGGCAACCGGCCTGCGTGCGCAATATGTGCGCGGTGCGCACGCCTGTTGAAAGAGCGCCCTGAAAGGCGCATCTGCTCTAGAGGCGGCTAAGCGAGACAGGTGGAAAAAAGCGATGGCAGGCGATCTGAACGATGCGCATTCGGTGGTGGCTACCATCCAGCCGGCGATCACGCTGCTTGGCCTTGGCATAGGGGCGGCGCTGGTCGCACGCGCGTGCAAGCTTAATCCCATCGTCGGTTATCTCGGCCTTGGCCTCGGCATTTCGGCGCTTGGCTTTGCGGACGGGTTCGAGGGTCCGGTGGTCGCTGCCATGGCGGAAGCCGGGGTGATGTTTCTGCTGTTCAACCTCGGCCTGCACTTTTCGCTGGGGCGGATTCGCGCAGAGGCCGGCAACATCTTCGGATTTGGCAGCCTGCAAATGCTGGTGGCAGGCGGCGGGTTCGCCGCGTTGTTCTGGATGATCGGATTGCCAACCGAATTCGCCATAATCGGCGGGTTTGCGATGGGGCTATCGTCGACCGCAGTAGTCATCGGCCTTGTGAGGGAGCGCGATCAGGCGGATTGCCCCGTGGGACGGGCGGCCCAATCGATCCTCATCTTTCAGGATATCGCCGCGATCCTTCTGCTGGTCGCAGCGGGTGCGCTGGGCACTGGCGGAGCGATCGCGGCCGCTTTGGGAATTGCCGGGGTGAAGGCTCTGGTAGCGTTCGGCATCGCCATCATTTTTGCACGGTATCTGACCGGGCCGATCTTTCGGCTGATCGCACGCGCGGGCAGCAGCGAAGTGTTTACCGCCACCGCTTTGTTCATCGCGCTCGCGGCGGGATGGGCTACGGGAATTGCGGGATTGTCGCTTACCCTCGGGGCGTTTCTGGGCGGCATGGCAGTGGCCGATTCGCGCTATCGCATTCTGGTGCAGACAGAGATTGAGGCGTTTCGCGGGCTATTCCTCAGCTTTTTCTTCATCTCGGTCGGGCTCAGCATCGATCCGGCTGTGATCGCGGATAACTGGATCACCGTAATTGTCGCAGCGGCGGGGCTGATTATCCTCAAATGCGTTTTCAACGTATTGGCAGGTCTCGCCAATCGTTGGTCGGTCCCCGGATCGATTCAGCTTGGATTTCTGCTCGGGCAGGGAAGCGAATTTGCGCTTGTCTTGTTCGCGATACCTGCGGTCGCAGGTCTGGTCGATGCAGAACCACTGGCGATTTTGGTGACCGCCATCGCGATCAGCATGGCGGTCACGCCGTTCATATCCAATGCCGGACGCAAGATCGCTGGGAAGCTGCGTTCCGGCCCTGCCGATGAAAAGCTTGAGGGCGATAATGCGCCGGTCATCGTGATTGGTCTGGGGCCATCAGGAAGGGCCGTCGCCGATGCTCTTAGCTTTAATAACATCGACTATCTTGCCGTCGAACCCAATCATGTGCGCTTTGAAGAGGCGATCGCGGACGGGTATCAAGCGCACCACGCCCATCCGGGCGATCCGCGCAGCTGGGATGCGCTGGGTATGGAGCGGCGCGAGGTTATCGTCATCGCGACCGGCAACATCGAATTGAGCCGAGAGCTCACTCCGTTGATTGAAGAGCGCCTGCCTGCCATGCACCGGATCGTCGCCCTGCCGTCTGAAGACGCGCGCGAGGAATTCGAGGAGCTGGGCCTCACGCCCATCGTCATGACCGGCGAAGAAGCGCAAGAGAGGTTGGTAGATGCGGTTTTCGCTGCCTTGGAAATAGAACGCGAAAGACCGCTTCCCGGACGTGTTTACGACGGGAGCGTTGCCCAAGCGGCCTGAGAAGGCGCGGCTGGCCTAGTCTTTATTGAGACGCAGGCGGATTTCCTTGCCCGCCTTGAAATAGGGAACCCGTTTAGCCGGGACCTCTACCGCTTCGCCAGTGCGCGGATTGCGCCCCGTGCGCGCCTCGCGTTCACGCGTTGAGAACGCGCCAAATCCGCGCAACTCCACACGTCCGCCTTCTGCCAGGCGTTCCGCAATTTCATCAAAGAAAATATCGAGCACCTGCTCGACTTCTTCCACTCGCAGTTCCGGATTATCGTTGTGCAGCGCCTGCAGCAATTCGGATCTGATCATCTTGATCTCCTGGCAATTCCGGCATCGCAGCGCCGTCGCCAATGGCAGCCTTAGCTGCTGTTACCCCCCACCATGTCCCGACCCGAAGACATGCTGAATTCAAACGATAATGCCAGAGAGATACCGTTCCCGCAAGCAACAGCCGAAAATTTCATAAAGCGCGATATGCAGAGGATTTATTCAGCGAATTTAATCGCTTGAGCCGCAAACGATCAGGTGCACTCGGCCAGTTCGGCCAGATCGAGCCCCAGCCGCTGCATTCTTGCACGGATTTCCGGCCATTCTTCACTCAGGAACTGCTCTTTTTCGCGGGCTCGCAAATGCTCCGCTGCGCCCTTCACGACATACATGCCAACGCCGCGCTGCACCTCAACCAGACCATCATTCTGGAACTGCTGGTATGCCTTCGCCACGGTCAGCGGATTGGCTCCCTGTTCAGCCGCCAGCGCGCGCACTGATGGTAGCATTTCGCCCTCGGCATAGTCGCCCTGGATGATGGCAGCCGCGATCTGATCGCGCAGTTTGAGATAGACGGGTCGGCTTTGGCTCATGGTTTCCTCACTCAGTGCTTCACTGCCATAATACACCGATGCGCGTCAAGGTTCCCCGATTGTGAAGCATAGCCGTAACAAAGGCTTCACAGGCCCGAAACAGACGCTAGTGTGCCGGACTTCAAAGCTCACGGGGGTGAGCCATAAAACAAATCAATACGGGATCTGCATTTAATGGGCGAGCTTAAGGATTTTGCGCTTTGGGGTTACGGCGACTGGGCGGCGGTCATCGCCGCAGCGGTGCTGGGCCTGTTTCTGATTGGCGGTGCATGGGCAGTTACCCGTCCGCAAGACGAAGTGCTGGGCCACCCCAAAGGCCTCTACATGCTGTTTTTCGCAGAGATGTGGGAGCGGTTTTCCTTTTACGGTATGCGCGCCCTGCTCACCTTGTATCTGGTGAAGCACTGGCTTTATTCCGATGGCAGCGCGAACCTGATCTACGGCGCGTATACCAGCCTTGTCTACATCACCCCGGTGCTGGGCGGGTGGCTTGCAGACCGGTATCTGGGGCAGCGCAAAGCGGTGCTGTTCGGGGCCGTATTGCTCACAGCCGGGCACTTTTTCATGGCGTTCGAGGGTGATGGCTCAGGCTATGACAGTGATCCCACCCTCAATGTTTTCTGGCTTGCCCTTGCGCTCATCATTGTGGGTTCGGGCTTCCTGAAGGCGAACATTTCTGTGATTGTCGGACAGCTTTATCCGCGCACCGATATTCGCCGCGATAGCGCTTACACGATCTTCTACATGGGCATTAATCTGGGCGCTGCGACCGGCGTTTTGATTGCCGCCTATCTGGGCGAAACGGTCAGCTGGGCGCTGGGCTTTGGTCTTGCCGGTGTCGGCATGTTGCTGGGCCTCGTGGTCTTCATCATCGGCAAGCCACTGCTTAAAGGTAAGGGCGAAGCGCCCAATCCGGCCAAGCTTAAAGAGAAGGTCGCGGGCCTCAACCTCGAATGGCTGCTATACGGCGTCGGCCTGCTGGGCGTGGCGGTGATCTGGTTCCTGATCCAGTATCAGTCCGCCGTGGGCTGGATCCTGCTCGCATCAGGCATCGCGCTACTGGCATATGTGCTGTTTGAGGCATTCAAGCTCGACAATGAAGCGCGCGACCGGGTGTTTGCGATGATCTTCCTCATCCTGCTCATGCCGCTGTTCTGGGGTCTGTTTGAGCAAGCGGGCGGATCGCTGAACCTGTTTACCGATCGCCATGTGGACAAGGGCGGCATCCCGACCACGTTCTTCCAATCGATCAACCCGATTTACATCATCCTGCTCGGCCCGCTTTTCGCAGGGCTTTGGCAGTGGATGGCGCGGCGCGGGATCGAACCATCGACGCCTGCAAAAATGGGCCTAGGCATCGTGCAGATGGGCCTTGCCTTCGTCGTGATGGTGTGGGGCGCTGAAAACTTTAGTGCGACAGGCGAAGCGGGCGCGCTGATGATGCCGGTGCTGTTCCTGTTCATCTTCTACTTGCTGTCGACCACGGGCGAGCTTTGCCTGTCCCCGGTCGGACTGTCGGCGATGAACCGGCTTTCGGCAAAGCACATGGCCAGCCTGATGATGGCGGCATTCTTCTTCGGCACGGCGGGCGGCAACTATGTCGCTGGTTTCATGGGCTCGCTCATGGGTGAAGGCGAAGGCGGCAACATGACCCGCGAAGGCGCATTGGAGGCATACTGGACGATGGGTCTGGTCGCAGTCGGTGTCGGTGTGGTCGTCATGGTCGTCAGCCCGCTGGTGAAGAAACTGATGCATCTCGACACGCTTACCGATGACACCGTCGACGACGATCTGCTCGGGCAGAACGAAGTCGGTGAGCCGCAGGCGGCAGGCATCCGTCCGGCGACGCGGCCGGCAGAGTAAACTTCAACCGATCTGAACCAACAGGGGAACAGGTGTGAATTCCAAAGTCTTGATTGCGGCGGCGAGTGCATTTGCGCTCGCCGGGTGTGCGACAACCGGCTCGGCTGGCACGGCAGGCGACAGTGCCAGTGTTGAAGAGGCCCCGCGCTTCGCAGCCAAGACAGAGGCAGAGGGACCGTTCCCCTCAACATATTCCGCCTATCCCGGCGTCGCGACCGCTCTGGTTGGGGCAACCGTGTTTGACGGTGCAGGCAATCGGATCGACGGCGGCACCGTGCTTTTTCGCGATGGCAAAGTTGTCGCAGTGGGCGGCAGCGATCTCTCGACCGAGGGTTACAGGGTCATCGACGGCACCGGCAAATTCGTAACGCCAGGCATCATCGACATCCATTCACACCTCGGCGACTATCCCAATCCTTCGGTGCAAGCGCACAATGACGGGAATGAAGCAACATCACCAACCACTCCCGATGTCTGGGCCGAACATTCGGTCTGGCCGCAGGACCCCGGATTCAGCCGGGCGATGGCCAATGGCGGCATCACCGCGCTGCAAATCCTGCCAGGTTCCGCCAACCTGATGGGCGGGCGCTCGGTAACTCTAAAGAACGTGCCGAGCCGCACGGTCCAAGGCATGAAATTCCCCGGCGCGCCCTACGGCTTCAAGATGGCCTGCGGTGAAAACCCGAAGCGCGTGTATGGCGGGCGCGGGCGCAAACCATCGACCCGCATGGGCAATTTCGCGGTCAACCGCCAGACTTGGTACGACGCGATCAATTACGCCAATGACGAAGATGCCAAACGGGATCTGGGCAAAGAGACGCTGAAAGGCGTGCTCGAAGGCGAAATCCTGGTCCACAATCACTGTTACCGCGCCGACGAAATGGCGCTGGTGATGGATATGGCGAAAGAGGTTGGCTACAAGGTGTCAGCGTTCCACCACGCAGTTGAAAGCTACAAGATCGGCGATCTGCTGCGCGAAAACGGCGTGTGCAGCGCAATCTGGGCCGACTGGTACGGTTTCAAGATGGAAGCGTATGACGGGATCATGGAAAACGCCGCATTGCTGCAACAAGCAGGCGCGTGCGTCGTGATCCACTCCGACAGCGAAAACGATATCCAGCGCCTGAATCAGGAAGCTGCCAAAGCGCAGGCTGCGGGCGCGCGGATGGGGATCGAGATCTCCGATGCGACGACGATCGGCTGGATCACCCTCAACGCGGCAAAGGCGATGGGGATCGACGACATGACCGGCAGCCTTGAGGAAGGCAAAATGGCCGATGTCGTACTGTGGAACGGCGATCCGCTCTCAGTGTATTCACGGCCCGAAAAGGTCTGGATCGATGGCGCTTTGATGTTCGACGCGATGGACCCGAAACGGCGTCCGGTGAGCGATTTCGAGCTGGGCCAGCCCGGTGAAGGAGATGTGAAATGAAGCGGATTCTGAACACCGCAATCCTCGGCGCGGCCAGCGCGCTGGCGCTTTCCGCTTTGCCCGCAGCCGCGCAGAACGTGGTGGTTGCAAACGCCACTGTGGTAACCGGCGATGGCAGCGAACCGGTCGAAAACGGCGTGGTCGTCGTTGAAAATGGCCGGGTCACCTATGCAGGCTCTGCCGATGGTCGTTCGTATCAGACGGACGTCATCATCGATGCGGAGGGCGCTTGGGTGACGCCTGGCCTGTTTGCGACGGTCACAACACTTGGCCTGGTCGATGTTGACGCTGTCAGCGAAAGCAATGACAGCCGCGCAGGCAGCTCTCCTTTCAGCGCGGCGCTCGATGTCGCCCCGGCGGTCAATCCCAGCTCGCAAAACATCATGATCCACCGCGCCGCAGGAATTACCCGCGCCGCGACCACGACCCTGCCATCGGCGTCGATCTTTGCCGGACAAGGGGCCATCATAGATCTGGACGCGGACAGCAATCCGATTGTGAAGGCACGCGCATTCCAGATGGTTGACCTTGGCGAAGGCGGCGCCAGTCGTGCCGGGGGAAGCAGGGCTGCGACCTATGCTTTGCTGCGCGCCGCTTTGCGGGAGGCACAGGCACTTACCGGCTCACGCGGTATCCCTCAGACCACCGAAATCGCGCAGGATGCAGAAGTGCTGCTAAGCCGTTTCGATGCCGAGGCGCTGAAGCCTGTCGTCGCCGGCACACAAAAACTGTATGTTGCCGTAGAACGCGCAGCAGATATTCGCAGCGTGCTCGCGCTTAAAAATGAATTCCCGAACCTCGATATGGTGCTTGTCGGAGTGAGCGAGGGCTGGCTCGTCGCGGACGAGATTGCCGCAGCCGGTGTACCTGCGCTTGCCGATCCGCTCGACGCGCTGCCGACCGGGTTCGACCAGCTGGCTGCAACGCAAAGCAATGTTGGCCGGATGAAACAGGCGGGCGTCAAAGTCGGCCTTAATACTGCCGGGATCGAAAATCCCCGCCGCCTTGCGCAGCAGGCTGGAAACCTGGTCGGGCTGGCCAAAATGCCGGGGGCAAGCGGGCTGACCTGGGGCGAAGCCTTTGCCTCGATCAGCTCGATCCCTGCCGATATCAGCGGAATGGGCGGACAGGCTGGCATTCTGGCGCAGGGCGCGCTGGGCGATGTGGTGATCTGGAACGGCGACCCGCTGGAGGTCACATCCGTGCCGACGCGCGTATTCATCGGCGGTGTCGAACAATCGCTCGGCAATCATCAGAGCCGCCTGCGCGATCGTTACAGGGATCTGGATGAAAGCGACCTTCCCAAAGCCTACGACTGGTAAAACGCACGCTGTTTCGTGTATCTATCGGGCGCGGCCTGCTGCGGCAACTGGCTGAATGCGGGCTGCGACTGGTGGGGGAGTTAAAACGTGGAACTGGTCAATCTGGTCGCTGCCAATATCGGTTTTGTGGGCACGCATTTTGCGATGTCACACCCGCTGCGGGCTGGCATTGTCTCTGCCATTGGAGAGACCGGGTTTCAGATCGCCTATTCGCTGGTCAGTTTCCTGATGCTGGCGTGGGTTTATTTTGCCTTCACAGCGGCGCCCGCCGGTGATCTTCCTGGCAGCGGCAATATCGGTTGGGCAATTGCCACCGCGCTAACGCTCCCCGCGATGGTCCTGCTGGTCGGATCGCTGTTCGGCAATCCCGCACTGCCCACCCCGATGGCAAAGGATCAGGCCCGCGCCGAACCGCGCGGCGTTTTCAAGATCACCCGGCATCCGATGATGTGGGGTGTTGGCCTGTGGGCGCTGTCCCACATCGTCATCCATGTCAGCTGGCGCACGACGATTACCGCCTTTGCCATGGGCATTCTCGCGCTGGCCGGTTCCAGGCTGCAAGATCGCAAGAAACAGGCATTGATGGGCGAGGCGTGGGCTGAATGGGAAAGCAAGACAAGTTACTGGCCGCGCTGGGGCGCCATGCTGCAAGCAGGCACGTTTGCGTGGGCAACGGGGCTGCTGCTGTTTTTCCTGCTCACGTGGCTGCACATCCCGGTTGGCGGGATAGAGGCGGGGCTGTGGCGCTGGTTCTGATACGCCTGCCGGACGGTCCTACTCGCCCTTGAACACGGCCTCGCGTTTTTCAATGAGCGCCGCGACACCTTCTGCGTGATCTTCGGTCATGTGCATCATGGCCTGGGTGTTGGCGGCCATTTCCAACGCGGTATCGTAATTGACCTGCGCGCCCTGTCGCAGCAGCATCTTCGATTGGCGCAGTGAGTGGGGCGGCATCTTGGCAATCTTTTGCGCCAAGGCATTCGCTTCTTCGATCAAGCTATCATCGGCGACCACACGGCTTACCAGACCCCAATCCTGCGCGGTCGCGGCATCGATGACATCGCCGGTGTAGAACAATTCGGCAGCGCGGCTCATCCCGATGACGCGCGGCAGGATCCATGTCCCGCCGTCGCCCGGAATGATGCCGAGTTTCAGGAAAGTCACACCGAATTTCGCCTTCTCGCTCGCGATGCGAATATCGGCAAGGCACGCCACATCGCAGCCCAGCCCGATGGCGGGCCCGTTGACCGCCGCGATCACCGGCACACGCAGCCCATGCAGTGCGCGCAGCATTTTATGGATATTGTCGCGGTATCCGTCAGAAATTGCTGGGGCAGAGCCGCCAAACGTGCCCGACTTGTCGCGCATAGCCTTGATATCGCCGCCCGCGCTAAAAGCACGCCCTGCGCCGGTCAGGATGACGCAGCGCACCTCCATATCGTGATTGATGGCGTCGCAGGCCCCGGCAAATTCATCTCCGTCGCCCGGGCTGCCTAGCGGGTTCATCGTTTCGGCGCGGTTGATCGTAAGAGTGCATACGGGGCCGGATCGGGAGACAGAAAGTAAGGTCATAACGGATTTGGAGCTTTCATTGGCAGAGGCATCAGCGTCGTTTGCAGGGAACGGAAAGGCACTCGGTCCATTTGTGGCTATATCATTGTTTTATTTTGTGCGGTCCCGGGAGGACAACCATGCCAGCGTTCCCGCTAACGGCCATAACATCGCCGCTTCTTATCGGCCAGATTCCAGCGGCCGAAGTTCCCATGCATGCCGAGCCGCCTATCCAGCAGGCAGCGCAGATCGCCCGCTTGCCGCGCAAAGAGCCGGCTGCATTCGGCCCGGTGATGTGGATCGACTGGTCTTTGGCCCAACAAGAACCGCAGATTGAAAGCCAGACTGCCGAGGGCGAGCCGGGTCAGGGGCAAACTGGTCAGGGCCAGACAGAGGGCGAAGAGCCTGAAGATGGAAATGTCATCATCGTGGAGGGCACGTATGGCCCGCCCGAAGGCGATCCGCTGGTTGAATTGAACGAGCAAGCGTTCGAGCTGACGCAGGATGTGGACCGCATTTTCGTGGAGCCGCTCGCCGACGCGTATGAAGATGGCTTGCCCAATGTGCTGCGCACGGGCCTGCGCAATGTCGTGCGCAATCTGGGGGAGCCGGTCAACGCGCTCAATTTCCTGTTGCAGCTTAAGATCGGCAAGGCGTTCGAAACGCTGGGCCGGTTCGGCATCAATTCCACCCTCGGCCTAGGCGGTTTGATCGACATGGCAGATAAGCCGGGTATTGGCCTGCCTTATCGCCGCAACGGGTTTGCCAACACGATGGGATATTACGGCGTCGGATCGGGACCATACATGGTCATTCCGCTCGCCGGATCGACATCCCTGCGCGATGTGATTGGCAGCACGCTGGACAATTCCCTGCTTCCGCTGGCGGTTGGAAAGCCGCTGAACAGCCCGGAGGTCGGCGTGCCGCTGTTCGTGGTAAGCCAGCTTCAGGCGCGGCTTGAAATTGATGAGAGGCTTGAGCGGGTGAACAGCTCGATCGATCCCTATGCCACCATGCGCGAAGGATACCTCGCCGAACGCGAAGCGGAGATCGAAGAATTTCGCGTTGGCTCCCCGCTACAGGGCATCCCCGATAGCGAGCGCAAACGCGAAAATCGCAACGACACCGAATATAGCGACGGTTTCGAGGATGAATTTCCAATCGACCTTGGTCCGGGCGCCGAGGGCGAGGCTGAGGACGAAGCAGGCGCTGCGCCGGATCCGGCCATGCTCTCGCTCTTCACCAAGCCAGAGCGTGTCCTCATCACATCTCAGCGGACTGCCCTTAACCTGGCAGGCGACGACCGCCACACTCGCTAGAAACGGCGCGATTTAGCCCTGTGATCAGGCGCGCGCCTCTTCGATACCTGACGAATTGTGCTTCAATGCCTTCAACACGGTGTCGACGATCTGCGGCGCGTTGAGGCCCGCCTCGTCATACTGCTTCTGCGGATCGTCGTGATCCTGGAAGGTATCGGGAAGGCGCATTGTGCGAACCTTCAGGCCGTTATCGGTCAACCCGTCATCGGTGGCGTAAGTCAGCACATGCGCGCCCAGCCCGCCAATCGCGCCCTCTTCCACCGTCACCACAACTTCGTGGGTGCGCATCAGCTTCGCGATAAGCTCTTCGTCGAGCGGCTTGGCAAAGCGCATGTCGGCAACAGTCGTCGAAAGCCCCTTGGCCTCCAGCGTGTCGGCAGCCTTTTTCGCCTCTTCAAGGCGTGCGCCCAGTGAAAGGATCGCCACTTTGGACCCTTCGCAGACGAGACGGCCCTTGCCAATCTCAAGCTTTTCCAGCTTGTCCGGCATCGAAACGCCGGTGCCTGATCCGCGCGGATAACGAAAGGCGATCGGCCCGTCATCATACTGCGCCGCCGTGTAGGTCATGTGCGCCAGCTCCGCTTCATCGGCGGCGGCCATCACGACCATGTTGGGCAGAGTTGCCAGATATGTGATGTCGAATGCGCCTGCATGGGTGCAGCCATCCGCGCCGACCAATCCTGCGCGGTCAATTGCGAAACGCACCGGCAGGTTCTGGATCGCGACGTCATGCACCACCTGGTCATACGCGCGCTGGAGGAATGTCGAGTAAATTGCCGCGAACGGGCGCATTCCCTGCGCGGCGAGGCCAGCAGCAAAAGTCACGCCGTGCTGTTCGGCAATGCCGACGTCAAAACTGCGTTCAGGGTGCGCCTGTGCAAAGCGGTCTACCCCGGTGCCCGAAGGCATCGCTGCGGTAATTGCACAAATGCGGCTGTCGGTCTCTGCCAGTTTCGCGAGCGTATCGCCAAAGACGTTCTGATACGCTGGCGGGCCGTCACTTGCGCCTTTTTTCTTCTCGCCTGTGACGACATTGAATTTGGGCACACCGTGATATTTGTCGGCGCTTTCCTCGGCGAATTTATAACCCTTCCCCTTGGTCGTGACGACGTGGATCAGGACCGGCCCTTCGGACGTGTCGCGCACATTTTCGAGGACTGGGATCAGGTGGTCGAGATTGTGCCCGTCGATTGGCCCGACATAATAAAAGCCCAGCTCTTCGAACAGCGTCCCGCCGGTCACCATGCCGCGCGTGTATTCTTCGGCCTTGCCAATCGCGTCGTGAACGCGGCGGCTCATTTTCCTGACTGCTTTGGATGCAAGGCTGCGCAGGCCGAGATATTCGCTCGATGACACCATCCGCGCCAGATACGCGGACAGCCCGCCAACCGGCGGCGCAATCGACATATCGTTATCGTTAAGGATCACGACCAGCCGGTTGCCCGCCTGCGCCGCATTGTTCATCGCCTCATACGCCATGCCTGCGCTCATTGCGCCGTCGCCGATCACGGCAATGCCGCGGCCCGGCTTGTCATTCAGCTTGTTCGCCATGGCAAAGCCGAGCGCCGCTGAAATCGAGGTGGAGGAGTGCGCCGCGCCGAACGGATCGTATTCGCTTTCGCTCCGCTTGGTAAAACCGGACAGGCCGCCGCCCTGACGCAGAGTGCGGATGCGGTCGCGCCGGCCGGTCAGGATCTTGTGCGGATAGCATTGGTGCCCGACATCCCAGATCAATTTGTCGTCCGGCGTGTTGAAAACGTAGTGGATCGCCACGGTCAGTTCGACCACGCCAAGGCCGGAACCCAGATGGCCGCCGGATGTGCTAACCGCGTCGATCATTTCGGCGCGCAGTTCATCGGCAAGTTGGCGGAGCTTTTCAGGAGGAAGCTGGCGAAGCTCGTCCGGCGTTGGCACGGTGTCGAGCAATGGTGTTTGAGGCGACTGATTCATGACAAGTGGCTCTACACTCTCGAACCCAAACTGTCGATGAACGGTTTGCCGCTAGAAATACACGGCCTGCCGTCACGCTGACCATTTACACCGAAGTTCGGCACGTCAAACACCCGTTAAACAGCGTTCAGGCGCAGGCCCGGCATAGTCCGCGAATCTCCAGCACCGGGCGTTCGGGTTTGAACCCGCGATCGTTGGCGAGCCCCCGCACCGTTTTGCTGACAGCCTCGTCATCAATATGCGTTGCCTCACCGCATTCATCGCAAACCAGAAAGATGCAGTCGTGCTGGCAGCCCGGATGGGTGTTTGCGAGATAGGCGTTGGAGCTTTCGACCCGCAAAGCGAGGTTGTTGGCCACAAACAGGTCAAGAATGCGGTAAACACTGTTGGGCGCAACCCGCTTGCCCCGCGCCCGCGACAGGTTGTCGGCGATGTCGTAGGCGGAAACGGGGCGTTCATGCTGGGCAAGCTCTGAAAACACGGTCTCGCGCATACCGGTCCATTGCTCACCCGAAGACGTCAGCGCCTCTCGCGCCGCCTCGAGCAGGGTTTCGCCGGAATGTTCGAGATGCGCGTGATCGTGAGCCATGGATGCAGATATAGGCGCGGATCGCCGCTGCGCCAAGGTGGCGGGTGCGCTGGCCCGGTTAAGTGTTGTCGCGCAGAAAAGCGGGCCGGTAATCGCCCGGGAACATCGCTTTCAAAGCGCGAACCTTGGGCGCGTCCCAGCGCGTGATGTACGAATGCCGCGGGTTCTTCGCCATAAAGTCCTGATGGTATTTTTCGGCTGTGTAGAATTTGCGGTGCTTTTCGATTTTCGTGACGATCGGGCGGTTCCAGACACCGGATGCTTCCATCTGGGCAAGATACGCCTTGGCCACAGCGCTTTGTTCGGCGTTCATCGGCACCAATGCGCTGCGGTAATGCGCGCCAACATCCGGGCCCTGACGGTTTTTGAGCGTCGGGTCCGCGACAACCGAAAAGAAGATGCGGAGCAGCTCGTCATACCGGACAACATACGGATCATAGGTGATCATCACAGCTTCGGCGTGATTGGTGCCGCCTGATACGATGCGGCTGTAACTCGCCGTGCCCGCTGCGCCGCCGTGAAAACCGGAGACGGCCGATTTTACACCTTCGACATGACTGAACACGCCCTCCACGCCCCAAAAACATCCGCCAGCAAAGATCGCGGTTTTCAGGCCGGTGCCTTCTTTCGCGATGCGATTTGGCGCAGGTGCGTTAACAGGTTCATCCAGCGCAAGTGCGGGAGAGGAGCACGCGCTGAGCGCGAGCGATCCTGCCGCAATGCCGAGCGCAAGGGCGCGTTTCATCCGGCCCGCCATCATTGTGCGATTGTCCAGAAATCATTCGCGGGCTGGGGCATTTCAAACGCCGCTGCTGCATTCGCCGGAGGGGAGAGTGCATCGCTGACTACATCGGCATTTGCCGCGCCCAACAAAAAGGCTCCGCCAAGGAAACCGATGGCAAAGTTGCGGTAGAGGTCGGGGGAGAAGAGGGACATATGTTTTCTCTGTTTGCGTGGTCTGACAGGCTGCGATCCGCATTGCTCCGCGCCGAATTGCGCGAAAATGAACGGAGCGCCTGTGAGACAATTCGTTACATTGCGGTGATTGGTTACAGCTACGCAGCCGCAGCTTACGCCGCGCTTAAGCTGTCGATGAAACGGGGCATGATAGCGGTAAGCTGAGCGGATACTCGCATTTTGCCGCGTCTGGCGGACCAACGATCAGTGGCGGAAGTGACGCATTCCGGTGAAGACCATTGCAAGTCCGGCTTCGTTGGCGGCGGCGATCACTTCGTCGTCGCGGATTGATCCGCCCGGCTGGATTACAGCCGTTGCGCCAGCTTCAGCCGCGGATATCAACCCATCTGCAAACGGGAAGAAAGCGTCCGATGCCACTGCGCTGCCAACTGTGCGCGGGGAAGACCATTCGTACGTTTCGGCGGCTTCTTTCGCCTTGATCGCGGCGATCCGTGCGGAATCGCGGCGGTTCATCTGACCTGCACCGATCCCTGCGGTCGCTCCGTCCTTGGCATAAACTATCGCGTTCGATTTGACGTGCCGGGCGACGGTCCACGCGAACAGGCAGTCTTTCAATTCCTGCTCGGTCGGCGCGCGCTCGGTTACGACTTGCAGATCATCCAGCGTCACAGCGCCATTGTCGCGGCCCTGGATCAGCATTCCGCCCGCAATCGTCTTCATCGCAAACCCGCCGCGGCGCGGATCGGGCAGACCGCCTGTTTCGAGCAAGCGGAGATTTTTCTTCTTTGCGAATATCTCGCGCGCCTCGGCACTGACTTTCGGGGCGATCACCACCTCGGTGAAGATGCTGGCGATTGCTTCGGCCGTTGCGCCGTCCAGCTCGGTATTGACCGCAACGATGCCGCCAAACGCCGAAACGCTGTCGCATTGCAGCGCGTCGTTCCATGCATCCAGCAGCGATCCTCCCTGCGCCACGCCGCATGGATTGGCGTGTTTGACGATAACGACCGCCGGGTCTTGGCCGGCAAACTCTGCCGCAAGTTCCAACGCCGCATCGGCATCGTTCAGATTGTTGTAGCTAAGCGCCTTGCCCTGCAATTGCTCGGCCTGCGGAACGCCCGATGTGCCCGCGACCTGCGGTACATAGATCGCTGCAGACTGATGCGGATTTTCGCCGTAACGCAGTTCATCTGCACGCTTGAACGCGAGCGGCATTGTTTCGGTGAAGGGTGTCGCGTGCAGCGCCTCGGTCCCCAGCGGGTTGGTGAACGCATCGCCAAAAGCGAACCAGTTGGCAATCGCCGCATCATAGGCAGCGGTGCGCGCATAGGCCTTGCCCGCCATGCGAATGCGGAAGGCGTCGGAAGTCGCGCCGTCATTCGCGTCCAGCTCGCTCAGCAATTCGGCGTAATCCGCCGCGTCGGTCATGATCGTGACGAAACCGTGGTTCTTCGCCGCAGAGCGCACCATGCTGGGTCCGCCAATATCGATATTCTCGATGATTTCGGCCCGCGAAGCCCCTTTCGCCACGGTTGCCTCGAACGGGTAGAGGTTGACCACAACAAGGTCGATGGCACCGATGTCATGCTCTTTCATCGCGGCGACATGCTCATCGTTGTCGCGCAGCGCCAGCAGGCCGCCATGCACCGAGGGATGCAGCGTCTTGACCCGGCCATCCATCATTTCAGGGAAGCCGGTGAGGTCTGACACATCGCGCACGTCCAGCCCCGCCTCGCGCAGCGTGCGCGCCGTGCCGCCCGTGCTGACCAGTTCTACGCCGCGCGCGGCAAGGGCGCTGCCTAGTTCTGCCAGACCGCTTTTATCGGACACCGATAGCAGTGCCCGTTTGATTTTCGCAGGCGCCATGTCGCCATTACCCCATTTTCTTGAGCAGCCAGGAGAATTGTCCCCCGCCGCGTGATGTCAAACCTTCGATCACCAATTGCTCTGTCGGGTGCGGGCGGCCATCGCCATCGACCCACAGGCTGTCTTCACAGCTGAGCACGGCATCGCCTGCCTCGTTTCTCAGCCGGAACTGCCACAATCCGCCGCATGGCAGCAGCAGGCTCGCGCCGCGCCCATCTTCGGAAATGTGTGCCTCTACCCCGCGTCCCAGATGGAACCGGATGGCAAAGCCGATTTTGCCGCGCTTACCCTTGCGAGAGACCGGTAGCAGAATGTCTTCGCCCGCCAGTTCGCTGCCGTCACCGCGCAGTGAGAGGATGCGGCTGTGCGTCAGGCCAAATCGCGCTCCGTATCCGTCGTGGCTCGCCTCAACCCGCGTTGCCTCGCCGCCGTTTTTGCGGATGACCTGCCGTTCAACCTCGACGTTTTCAGCGCCTCTGCCCAGCTTGCCGTGCAGCAGGACAGCGGTGGAATTGGCATTGTCAAGCGTCAGGGTCGAATGGGCGGCGGTTGCGCGCAGTCCCTGCCCGATCCGCGCTGGAACCTGCCCGCCAGCGAGCGCCGATCCGCCGCAATTTACAATTAGCCGCGATGGCCCGTCGGACATTTCAAACGCGAGTGTCGATGCGCAGCCCGTCCGCGCATGGCGTGCACGCGGCGGCGGAGCGGCATCGAACTGCACCACAGTCTTGCCGCCGCGAAGCCGCTGAAAACCCCAGTGCTGCACATCTTTAAGTGGCCGCGTGCGCACGCCCGTCGCTTCGATCAGGGCCGCAACCCGGTCTGCGCGAACGGCCCCTTGTCCCTGCCAATTGCCGAGTGCGCCGTCGCCGTGGCGCAGTGACAGCAGCGGCGGAACCAGCAATTCGCGCATGACATACAGCGCCTCTGGCGGCTCATGACCGGCCGCGTCATAGCAGGCCAGCAGATCGGTCAGCACCGCGATGGCCTGCATCTGCGCCTCGGGACAGCGGGACAGGACGCCGCCATCCTCGCCCACCAGATCGCCGAGCGAACGGATGAGCGCCGCCTCTCCGTAAAGTCTGCGCGGCTTACCCTCCGGCAGCAGCAGTCCCGCTGCGGTAACCGCGGCAAGGCCGGAAATCTGTCCGAGCCCGGCACCAGCGCGCAGCGCACGGCGATCCAGCCACAATGCCGTCTCGGAAATCGCGGCCAGCATTTTCGGTTTGAGCGAGGCATCCTGACCGCTGAGGACGAGCGGCGCATGGACCAGCCATGCGAGCAGGCGCAGTCCGGCATTTTCCGCTTCCCACGCAGCACCTTTGCCCGGCACCGAATTGGCGGCGAGCCACTGCGCGGTGATCCGCTCTGCCACCGCCACGCAATCGGCGCGCGGGGCACTGGCGGCAAGATCATACAGCCATGAAAAACTGTGCAAGGCGCGCTCAATCCCCGGCGCAAGACGCGCATTGGGATCAAAATCGATCTGGCCGATTGGCTGTTTGACGCCATGGATCAGGAAATGGCCCGCCCTCAGCGCGGTGCCCGCCGCGCGGTCGCCTGTGACAGGGCTTTCTACCGTGGCCAGCACACGCATCGCAGTGGGGCGGCGGAATGGCGCAGCCAAAGCGTGGCCAGGCACGCCCATCTTGTAAGCCAGCCGGATCAACGCCTCGCCCGGCCGAGTGCGCGGCGCGATAACATCGGTCAGCGCCAGCGCGCGCGACGTTTCGACATTGTCGTTGGCGCGCCCCTCGGCTTCGTCGTCGAATGCAGATGCCTCGCCATGCGGGCGAGCAAATGCCTGATCGTCGCCGCTGCCAGTCAGGGGTAAAGCGCCCTGATCCGGCGCATCCGCCACGCCTAGATTGCCTGCAGCCTGCTCCTCATCCGTTTCGCGAAACAGGCTCGCCATTATGTCGTCCCTTTAAGCGCGGCGATATTGGCCGCGTAATGATCAGGCCCGCCCTTGAAAGTGGCCGATCCGGCGACCAGCACGTCGGCACCGGCGGCAACGCATTGTTTCGCGGTATCCGGGTTCACGCCGCCATCCACCTGAAGATGGATCGGGCGTCCCTCTGCCTCGATCATGGATCGGATGCGCCGCACCTTATCCAGCTGCGAAGGGATAAAGCTTTGCCCGCCAAAGCCGGGATTGACGCTCATCACCAGCACCAGATCGACGAGGTCCATCAGGTTATCCAGCGCCTCGACAGGTGTGCCGGGGTTCAGCACTACGCCCGCTTTCTTGCCTAGCGTACGGATCGCCTGAAGCGTGCGGTGAATGTGCGGGCCAGCCTCTGGATGGACGGTGATGATATCCGCACCCGCCTCGGCAAAGGCTTCAAGGTAGGGATCGACCGGCGCGATCATCAGGTGCACGTCAAACGGCTTGTCCGTGTGTGGCCGCAACGCCTTCACCACGTCAGGGCCGATGGTGATATTGGGCACGTAATGCCCGTCCATCACATCGATATGCACCCAATCGGCACCGGCGGCGTCTATCGCGCCCACCTCTTCGCCGAGCCGCGCAAAGTCGGCTGACAGGATCGAGGGGGATATCAATGGTGTCGGCATGGCTGGTGACGCGCCCTTCCTTGCGCGACATCCGCAGTAAAGCACGGGCGAAACGCCTGCCAAGGATGGGATCAACTCTTTTCCACCGCGCTACGTCCGATTTACAGGCAATTCAGGTCAAATTCAGCGCAATTGCGGCAGATGGGACGGCATACCGGCGGAATTTGGCCCGCCTCACGGATTGACGGATATAGACACATGTTCGCCAGGCCACAGAAATTGGACAGTTTGAAATGAAAATCCTTGCGAGCGGCATGGCCGCAATCACGCTTCTTGCCGCAGGTGCAGGAGCATCTTTTGCCCCGCTCTCCGCCCAGGCGACGAGCACCAGCGATTATCGCAACGTCATCTCCAATAATATGCGCGCTTGCGCTCCGGGGGCCGGCCCTGCCGTGCGCGTGACGGTGAACGGGATCAAGAGCTCCAGCGGGAAAATCCGCGTGCAGGTCTATCGCGGTACAAAGTCGGAATGGCTTGAAAAAGGGCGCTGGCTCAACCGGATCGAAATGCCTGCGCGCAAGGGCAAGATGACATTCTGTCTGCCCGTACCCGCCAGCGGCACATATGCCATTGCTGCCCGTCACGACGCCAACGGCAATGGATCGACCGATATCCGGGAAGACGGCGGAGCAATGTCGCGCAATCCGTCGATCAACATTTTCAACCTTGGCAAACCCAGCGTCGACAAAACTCGCTTCACCGTCGGCGAACAGGCAGGCTCCATCGCGATCACGATGAAGTATTTCAGCTGAGCCTTAGCTATTTCGCGCGCGATTGCGCCCGCTTGTGCCGCCACAATGACACCAGAACGCCCGGCGCGGCGAGGATCGGGTATTTCTCCCGAAATGGGGTGATTTCTACAGGCATTCCGGTGTGTCGCTCAATCTTCCAGGCGGCATAGCGCGACGCCCCTTCGAAAGTGGTGCTAGCCTTTAGCAGGCGCAGGAAATTGAGCGGTTTGCCGAGCCGCTGACGCTGCCTCCACCAGTTCAGGATTTCGCTCCGCTTCCCCTCCGGCAGATGCGGCGTTATCCGTTCCCCGTCCTGATCGAACGCGATGCCTGCTGCGCTAAGGGCCAGCGGCAGAAGCCCCCTGAAATGCTCTGCATTGACGCTGAGGATGTCATTTTCGCGCCCCGGTTTTTCGACCCGGAACTCAGCTTTGTAGGTCGCCTGAAACAGGGCGCGCCAATATTTTTCTGCCGTGCCGGTTTCAGGGCCAAGCGCCGCGGCAAGCTGCGCCGCCGTCTGCGCCGCCGCCGATAATGCCGCGGCAACCTCTTGAGCGGCGCTTTCATCCGCCTGCCAGACCAGCGCAGAAGGCTGGACAAAGCGCGCCCAGATGGTCGTGTCGCGCAGCTCGCCCGCTGCGGCTTTGGCAAAAGTTTCCAGCGTCATCGCAGCTACTTTTGCGCGCAAGATTATTCCCGCATCCTCGCGCTCGTGATAGCTCACCACCGGCCAGATCGCCGGTTCATCACTGCCGCTGCGAAGGACGTAGAAATCGAGCACACCGTCCAGCGATCCGGTACGCAAGTTGGAGCCGTAGAACAGCACGGCACGGGCACCGGCTTGCTGCGCCAGAGCATGGGCGAACCGTTCCACTGCGGGGTTTATGTCGGCGTTGAGCCGGTTTGTAAGGCGTTCAGCCAGTTGGTTGGAATTGTCGCCTGTCATACCGGCTAGTCTGGCACCGTGCCGCTATCAGGGCGCGACGAAATGCAGTTCAGGCCCCTGCCCGATGCGGTATTCGCCTGCCGGAAACGCCTCTCCGTCGAGGATGAACTGGTCGTCGATCTCCAGCGTAAATTCCGGCGCGCTAAGCTGGTGAATCCCGCGTTCGCGCAGATTGGCAACCTCCCGGCCCATGATCGCCAGCGGAAGCAGCGCGGCCGTGCGGCGCGAAATCTGATCGAGCGCCACCAGTTTCAGGCCTGCTTTCAGCTTACCAAAAGGACGGGTGCCGGCGGGCAGGCGTTCCAATGTGGAGGCGAACAGCAATTGCCGGTATTCCGTGTCCCCGCGCCCGCTATGCGCCATCGCCGTGCGCTGCGCCCCCAGCTCGATCCGCATCCGCGATCCCTTGCGCCACGGATTTTCCGCGCCCGCAAACAGCGCCTGCGCAATGGTCCATGCTGTCGTGACGCCAACCGCAAGACTGTTGAACGCCCCCAGCCGGTGCGCGCTTTGCCCCGCCTGCGTGGCTTTCGTAAATGCGCCCGCGCCAAGGATGAAGCCTAGCACCCTGGAACCGGCGTGCCCGCGCTCCGCATCGGCTTTGGTGCTAATTTCAATGGGTCTGCGCCGGACACGCGATCCGCTGTCCAGCGCGTCAATCGCATCTTGCAACGTCCAGTCCGCCGGCACACCCAGATCCACGGTCAGGGCATTGGTCTTGCCTTTTGGAAGCACCGCTATGGCAGGCCAGTTATCGCCGAAAATCGCCGCGCCGCAGGTCAGCACATCGCGCACTGTGCCGTCTCCGCCATTGATGACAAGAAGATCAATGCCGCGCTCGGCAAATTCGGTTAATGCGGTGGGCAATTGCGACCGGTCACCCGGTTTGGCGATATGTACATGAGGGCTGACGCCGCAATCGAAATCGGCGCCCTGATTGCCGTGGCTTCGCGGGTTGTAGATCACTCCGACGCAGGGCGCTTCGCCAGCTTTCCGCGCGGTTTCGCGTGATGGGCGGCGCGTGCTGCCGGGTGCCGTCGTCGCGGCGTGCCGCGGCATCTGGCCAAATTCGTAGATCGGAGTTGCCATAATTATCCTTAATGCACCCCTTGCCCGCATCTTTGCCAGCAATCTTGCCGCTTGTCACATCCGCCCCGCTCTTCTGGCCGCCATTTCGGGGCATGTTGCATAATTTTCAAGGGCAGAGTGCGCAGAGCAGTGCGTATTTCAAGCTGGCCTTGCGTGCGCGGCGCGCTAAGCTGGCGAGATGTTGACAACGTCCCTGATCGAAACCGCCCGCACCCTTGCCCCCGATATGGTGGCGCTGCGCCGCGCCATCCACGCCGAACCGGAGCTTGGCCTGCATTGCCCGATGACGATGGAGAAAATCCGCGCCGCGCTCGCCGGGCTGCCGCTGGAATGGCGCACCGGGCCATCAACTACCGGAGCGGTCGCGACGCTGGTCGGCGGCAAAGCTGGCGCTGATGGCCCGCGCGTCCTGCTGCGCGGTGATATGGACGCGCTGCCGATGGATGAGAAAACCGGCCTCGACTTTTCCTCGACCATTCCCGGCCGGATGCACGCCTGCGGGCACGATACGCACACGGCCATGCTGGTGGGCGCTGCGAAACTGCTGACCGAGCAAGCTGGCGAGATGACAGGCACGGTCGATTTCATGTTCCAGCCGGGGGAGGAGGGGCATCACGGCGCGCGGTTCATGCTGGATGACGGGTTAATCGATCCGCTGCCCGATGCCGCATTCGCGCTGCACATCATGCCAAACGCGCCCTACGGTGTTCTGGCTGGCCGGGCCGGGCCGCTTCTCGCGGCGGCAGACCAGTTCACAATCACGGTGACAGGCAAGGGCGGTCATGCCTCCATGCCGCATGATTGCGCCGACCCTGTGCCCGCCGCCGCCGCCATAGTCGGCGCGATACAAGCGATGGTCACACGCCGTTTCAAGGCGACGAGCGCGGTCGTCGTAACTGTCACCCAGATACACGCTGGCACCGCGCACAACGTTATCCCTGACGAGGTTATGCTGGGCGGCACGATCCGCACCCTCAGCGCCGATCACCGCGAAAAGGTTCACACATTGATCGCCGAAACGGCGCGGCAGACTGCGGCAGCTTACGCCGTGGAGGCGATGTGCGAGCTGGAATTCGGTTTTCCCGTGACGCTGTGCGATGCACGCGCGGTCACGTTGGGGCGTAAAGTCGCGCAGGAACTCGGCGGCGCAGAAGGTTGGCAGGATATGGCCGATCCGATCATGGGTGCAGAGGATTTCTCCTACGTGCTCGAAAAGGTGCCGGGCGCCATGTTCTTCCTCGGCGTTGCGCCGGAGGGGGATGACTGGACGCAGTGCTGCGCGATCCACTCGCCGCGAATGCATGTCGACGAAGGCGCGCTGCCGCATGGCGCAGCGATGCTGGCGGGCTGCGCGCTCGAATATTTTGAAAACGGTTTTGGCTAGGAAACCGCGCGCGCGATCATCCTAGAAACGGATGCGCGCGGTCAGATCAACGCGGAACCGTTCAAATTCCTCGGTGATATCGTCGCTGATCCGCTCGGAATAATTGACCCCCGCGATGAACGACAGGTTGCGATTGGCGAGATATTCGACCGCCAGCGTCGGGCCATAGGTTTGCTCGCTGATGCCCGTGCCAACAAATTCGGTATCGCGAAAACGCATCCCGGCCCGGCCATAGAAATTGTGCCGCATTTCCACCTGAGCTGTCACCGCAGCACGCGTGTCGGTCCGCGCCTGCGCGCCGGTGCGGAACGTGGCGACATCACCGCGAAATGCGTCAACGATTACCGCTGCACGGCGATCAAGCAGCAATGAAATCGAAGCATCCACCGACAAACCGGTGCGCGAATCCAACCGCGCATCCTCAGGGTCGAACTGGAACACACCGATGCCCACACGGCCCCGGATCCGCTCACTATCGACAAAACGCAGGCCAACACGCGCGCCATAGGTCGTCGCATCGCGATCAGGATCAATGGCTGTACCCGGTAAGACAAAATCGCGCGCGGAGACAAAGCCTGTGGCCGTCGCATAAAGCGGCCCGCTCACCCGGTAACCCAAAGTGGCCCTGCCGCTATAAGTGGTGAAGTCCCGGTCATCATCAATCGCGGCGACCGCATCAAGTTCGCGAATTTCACCCTCGACATCGACCAGCAATTGCCCGCCGTCCCGCCGGTAATTGATATTGGTGAGCAATTGGTCGAACAGGCGCGGGCCGGGGCCTGCAAGATCGCGTGCCTCGGGATCGCCGCGATCCTCGGCGAGCCGGGCATATCCGGCTGACGCGGAAAACCGCTCGCCCTGACGCGGGCTGTAGATCGCGCCCAAATCGGCGCCGTACGTATCCGAATTTTCCGTGGTAAAATCAGCAAAGCGGGAAAACTGTCCGAACCCATCAAGAGTAAAGCGGAAGTCGTTTTCGCCCAGCTCCACGCGAACTTCGGGACGCACCACCAGTTCGATATCGTCAACCTCCGCTCCGTCCACATCGGCCAGCACGTTGCTGTCATAACGCGCGGTAGTGATGATCTGCGGCGAGATTTTGAACGCCCCGGCTGTGATCGGATCAATCTCGAAATCGGAATCCTGGCCATCGACGATCGGAGCGATAATCGATTGCGCAGCCACTTGTGTTCCAGTGAGCGCGGCGCCTGCAATTGCCATGAGCGAAACGGCGCGCATGGCTTTGTATCCGTGGGACATTAGAGCCACCTTTCAATGTGGAGGACGCGGGTGCAGGTCATCGCAGCTGGGCCGCCGTGCGTATCTGTGCCGGTAAAAGATGGCAGGCCGGCAAGAGTGTATGAGCATGTCGCTGCTGCAATTCTGGCCAAGTGCGCTGACAATCGCATGATAAAGCCCCCCGCTTTTGTATCTCACGTTCGCTAACACACAAACCTTGGCGATTATATAATCCTAAGGGGGCACTGGCAGGGATTATCCGGTCCGGAATGTGCGGCATCACGGCATTATCCCGGGATTAGCATCTGCATCACGTCAATCCGGAGAAACATACAAAAAGCCCCGCATCTTGCGACGCGGGGCCTTGTTACATTTCAGGTCGGGCGCTTTTAGAAATTGATCGCCGCCGATACGCCCCATACGCGCGGTTCGTTGACGAGCGCGGTGAGGTTGTTGAAGTCGATGGCGCCGACCGCAGAAGTATCATCAGTCACGTTGCGCACGAACGCCGCCACTTCGTAGGTGTCGGTTTTGTAACCAGCGCGCACGCCCCCTTCGAGCTGGCTTGCATCCTGAAATTCAAGCGCCTCATACAGGAAGAAGTTGATGCGCGAGCGATAGGCCCAATCGGTAAAGGCATAGATTTCGCCATTGCCGACCGGAATGCTGTAACGCGCGGTCCAGTTCGCGATCCAGCGCGGAGCCTGCGGCAAGGAATTACCGTCGATATTGACCACAGCGGCAGCAAACGGAGCCGCGGGCGTCACAATCGGATCAAGGATAGTGCACAGCGACACGTCGGGGAAGGTATCGACACGCACCGCACCGCAGGCGGCGGTGGTCAGATCTTCGTCCTGGATCTCCGTGAAATTGTAACTGAGCCCGGCAGTCAGGAACAGGCTGTCAGTCGGAGCAAATTCGGCGTCCAGCTCAAACCCGTAACCACGCACATTGTCCGCATTGATCAGACGGTTTGCATTGACCGAACCGCCTACCGCAGTCAGCTGGGCATCGTTCAGATCATAGTAGAAACCCGTGAGGTTCACGCGCGCGCGCCCGTCCCAGAACGTCGATTTCACACCGGCTTCGTATGAAGTGATTGTTTCGGAAGCTGCGACAGTCACACCATCTTCGAGCGGAGTGGCGGTTGCCGGCGGGAACAGCACACGCCCCTGAATGCTGGGCGCGCGATAACCACGCGCAACCTTGGCGTAGAAATTGATGTCGTCACTCGCAGCGAAGGTCGCGCTCAAATCCCACGTGATCGTGTCATCGCTGACCGAACGGGTCACGGTGCCAAGCGGGTTTTGCAGGAAGTCCGGGAACTGCGTATCCTGACTGCGAACGACTACAAAATCGCGCGTATCATCATTGTAGCGGATGCCGCCGCCGACACTGAACTGGTCGGACAGCGCGTAAGTCAGTGATCCAAAAATACCCAGCGCCTCGCTTTCCTGCTCTTGCGAAACGACGATATTGATCCCGCCCGGCGCATTGAGCGGATCACCCAATGTCGAGAAGTTGTTGCTGACGATTTCCAGCGACTCGTCGAAATAAAAGATGCCGGCCTGATAGCTCAAAGGCCCATCGCCGTTGCTGGCGATCCGAAGTTCTTGCGTGAACTGTTCGAGGTCGGGGATCGTGTCCTGTGTTTCAGCAGTGAACGGAATGACCCCGGGGCCGGTCAGTTCAGGCGGCAGGAAGCTCGCGCCGAACCCGCCATCAACATCACCAACCGATGCGGCCTTGCCCTTCCATAAGCTGGTCACCGAGATGAGCGACACCGGTCCCAGATCCCACGTTGCGCGGGCGGATGCGTTGCTCGTCTTCACCGATTGTTCGTTCTGGCCGTCGACCGAAACAGCGGTCCGGCTGAAATTCTCGTTCAATCCCGATTGCCCGCGCGTAAAATTGTTGGCCCGGAAAATACGAGCTGTTCCGTCAAGATCGCGCAGTTGTCCCGTCAGCAGCAGGTCGAAATTATCCGACAGTTGAAAATCGAACTGGGCGCGAAGGGCGAATTCGTCGAACCCGCCCAAAGCATCCTCTGTGGTCCCGCTGGGCAGGACATTGTCGACATAATCATCCTGACGCTGATACAGCGCGGACAGGCGAACACTCACCTGCTCGCCCAAGGGGCCGCCAACCGCTGCCTCGGTGTTCAGATTGCCGAACCGCCCCACGCTGACGCTGGCATAACCATCGGCATAATCGCGCGGCTTAACCGAATCGAATTTTACGATTCCGGCTGGGGTGTTGCGGCCGAACAGGGTGCCTTGCGGGCCGCGTAAAACCTCGACCTGCTGCACATCGAAAACCGGAAACCCTTTGAGGATCGGATTTTCCAGAACCACATCATCATAAATGAGGCTCACCGGCTGGGACGCGTTGAAGTCGAAATCGGTATTGCCAAGCCCGCGGATATAAAAGCGCGGGAAAGTGCGTCCGAATGAGGATTCAACGATCAGGCTGGGCACGCGCGCGGACAGAACGCGCACATCCTGACCGCTGCTGTTGATCGCGGCCAAGGTGTCCTGATTGATTGCCGTCACGGATACAGGGACATCCTGAATGTCCTGCTCGCGGCGCTGCGCTGTAACGATAATCGTGCCGACGCCGTTATCCTGCGCCGCGTCTTCTTGTTCCGAAGCGTTTGACTGTGCAGCGGCTGGCGCAGCAGCCAGAATAGCCGCAATCGGAGCAACCGAAGCTGTAGTGAAAAACCGTGCCAATGCCATTGCGCGTGCCCTCATTCAAAAGTGCGAACCGCTTTCGCCAAACACAGGAATGCCGGATCTTTTTAGAGATGGACAAATGCGCGAGAAACGATGGAGCGAATCGAGTAACAAAATTGAAACGTCGACACGCTTTTGCAACGGGGCGAACGGCGGTCAATTTCGCGCCTTGGTATTCACCGGTTTCTGGCAGGCGTCGTTGCCGTTAAGCAACAGCCATGACGACGCGAGTTTTGCAGGCATCCACCGCCCAGCAGGTTGCAATGCTCTGAAGATAAAGGCGTTTATCCGCGTCGGACTTCGCAGCACCATGACACCGGCCGCACTAGAGGCCCGATTCAGGATCGACTTTGCGAGTTTTGCTGTCTTGCTGCACTCGTTCGATCTTGCGCGCTTGATTGCTCGTCCAGACCTGTCGAGACAATGGCGCACCCGGCCTGATAAAGATGGGCACTTAGAACATTGGGAAATTATTGTTAGCATCGATGGCGGCTAGCGTTTTTTGTCACATCGAATACCCCGCCACGAGCACGCCAATAGCAAATCCGTCAAATCACCGGTCTAGACAACAGTGCGTGAGTATGGCGAGTAGTCCGGCGCTGCGCTTTCCTGCCAGCCTCGACCGTCTAGGGGTATGGCGGATACTATGCGATCATCTCATTGCAATGTGGGCCCTACAGATATCGCTTGAAACCAGAGGGTGATCTGACAAACCGACCTCCACGAGGGCCATATTCGATCATCTTCGATGGCGAATAATCCCTGTTGAACCTGGGTTCCTTTCCAACAAGCTCTGTTTCTCGCAACTGGCCGCGGCGTTGGGAAATGTTATGTTTGTGTGACCAAGCCTTCTTCCCGAAGACCTCCACAAGAACCCAGTCGCCTTATTCGCGAATGACCGCTATTTCTGTTCCAACCGGTGGCGTGCAACGAATGGCGCTTTCCCGATGCGGCTCGTAGAGGCAATGAGCTTTTTCAGCTACAATATATGCCTTTCCTTCAAACAAGGGCCCAATCTCCAACGAAAAGCCAGTTCGTTAATCCGTGCGCATCTCGACTTTTAATAGATTTATGGTGAGCGTTGACAATGGCTTTTGCAACTGGAAGTTGAGACAGTGGCTGCAACATTACGGCGCTTTGTTGCAGCTACCATCGTTTGCGTTATTCACCATGCCGCTGCGAGGAGTTCGGCCTGCTGGATTACGGTCTGCACAGCCGCGTCCTGAAGGTCCGGCGGGTAGCCGTATTTGCGCAGGATGCGTTTCACCAGAACCCGCATTCTCGCGCGTGCCGATTCCCGATGCGCCCAATCGACACTCGCGTTCGCTTTGAGGTTCTCGACCAGTTCAGCAGCGATGATCTTGAGGCTGTCATTCCCCATGATATCGACGGCGCTCTCATTGTCCGCCAGCGCCTCGTAGAAGGCAATCTCCTCGTCGGATAAACCTCCCTCTTCGCCTCGCGCCAATTTCTCGCGTATCTCTTTCGCTAGTTCGATCAGCGTCTGTAGCACCTCGACGGTGCTGACTGCATTTGTGTGATAGCGTGCGATGGCGGCCGTCAGTCGTTCGGAGTATTTCCGACTTTCGACAGCGTGGGTTTGCGACCTCGACCGGATTTTGTCGGCCAACAGTTTCTTAAGGGCTTCAAGCGCCAGATTAGGTCGCTCGCTATCGCGCATTTCGGCCAGGAACTCATCCGACAGGATTGAGATGTCTGGTGAGGCCATACCCGCGGCCTGCAAGATATCGACGATCTCCGTCGAGACGACCGATCTGTCGATCAACTGTTGGATCGCAAGTTCGCGGTCCTTCTTGGATTTTGTCACACCACTACTTTTGACCAAAGCGGCCCGCACGGTCTGATAGAAAGCCACCTCGTCGCGGATGGCTTTGGCTTCATCGCTTGCGGACGCCAAGGCAAATGCCTTGCTTAGCGCTAGAACCGCATCCTGAAAGCGACGGTGCGCGGCCTTCCTTGCTTCGTCGGTCGTTTCCTTCTGCGCCGCTTCTTGCTGACGAGCCAAAATCCACTCGAGCGCTTCAGCGAGACATTTTAATCGCTGGCTCGGTGTTCCATGCATTCCAGGCCCGCAATCGAAGCCATGGAACATGGCGCTGACGATTTCGAACCGCTCGAGCATCACGCGGATCGCCAGCTTCTCGTCGATACCGGTTTTCTCGCGGTCGGATGGCGAATAGATACCAAGCGCTGCTTTCAGATTTTGAGCGATACCGATGTAGTCGACAACAAGTCCGGCTTCCTTATCGCGGAAAACGCGGTTCACCCGCGCGATGGCCTGCATCAGACCATGGCCGCGCATCGGCTTATCGATATACATCGTATGCATCGACGGAGCATCGAAGCCGGTCAGCCACATATCGCGCACCAGCACGAGCTTGAGGGGGTCAGTCGGATCCTTGGCACGTTTAGCCAGCTCATCTCGGCGTGCCTTCCCGCCAATGTGCGGCTGCCATTCCTGCGGGTCCGAGGCGCTGCCGGTCATCACAACTTTCACCGCGCCCTGTGACACATCGTCGGAATGCCATTCCGGACGAAGA
Organism: Erythrobacter sp. MTPC3; assembly: GCF_042854385.1. Classification (NCBI taxonomy): domain Bacteria; kingdom Pseudomonadati; phylum Pseudomonadota; class Alphaproteobacteria; order Sphingomonadales; family Erythrobacteraceae; genus Erythrobacter; species Erythrobacter sp. MTPC3. The sequence goes on along the minus strand of NZ_BTGP01000007.1, from coordinate 9,286 downwards.
GCGACAATCTCGTCGTAGAGCGCCACGCAGATGCGGCGGCTCATGCAAACGGCCATTGCTTTGCCGTCTAACGCCTCCAGCCTTCGTTCGAGATGCTCGACCAGATCGTTTGCGACGAGCTTCAGCCGGGCCTTAGAGCCCACCAAACGCTCGACAGCGGCCCAACGCGCCTTTAGCTTCTCCTGATCCGAGGCAGCCTCGTCCTCAGTCAGTTCCTCCACCTCGGCATCGATAAGTGGCACCTGTTCTTCCGGCAGTTCGATGCGCGCCAATCGGCTTTCGTAATAGATTGGCACTGTGGCACCGTCTTCGACCGCACGGCTGATATCGTAGATGTCGACATAATCGCCGAACACCGCAGGCGTGTTCACATCGTCCTTCTCGATCGGCGTTCCGGTGAACCCAATGAAGGATGCGTTAGGCAGAGCATCGCGCAGATACTTCGCGTGGCCATAAGCGCGTTTGCCAGTCTTGGTGTCGATGCGCGCGCGGAAGCCGTATTGTGATCGGTGCGCTTCGTCCGCCATTACGATGATGTTCTGCCGCTCGCTCACAGGCGCAAGTTCATCATCGCCCTCGGCCGCCGCGAATTTCTGGATCGTAGTGAAGATCACCCCGCCCGCCGCTCGGTCAAGCTGCACGCGCAGATCATCGCGGCTGTCGGCTTGAACCGGCTTCTGACGGATGAGATCGCTACACATGGAGAAGGTGCCGAACAGCTGATCGTCGAGGTCATTGCGGTCCGTGATGACGACGATAGTGGGATTTTCCAACGCAGGATCGCGAACGAGCAGACCCGCGTAGAACGCCATCAGCAAGCTCTTGCCTGAACCCTGCGTATGCCAGATCACCCCAATCTTCTTGTCGCCCGGCGCCTGCTCTGTCTGGCTTGGCAAACCATAGTTGAGCGGGCTTTCACGTAACGGTCCACCGCTTCTAGCAGTCGCATAGGGCAAAGCACGAAGCGTTGCTGCCAAGGCGTTCTGGGCAGCGAAGAACTGGTGATACGCCGCGACAATTTTGACAATCCCGCTGCCGGTATCGCCAAACACTGTGAAATCGCGCAGCAGGCGAAGCAGGTTGCCCCGGTCCAATACCCCTTTGATGAGAGTTTCGAGCTGGGGATCGCTTGTAGGCGCGATGGTTTCGCCGTCGACCGAACGCCAGGGCATGAAGCGCTCTTCATCTGCAGTCAGAGAACCGGCTCGCGCCTTGATGCCGTCAGACGTGACCAGGACAGCATTGGTTCGAAACAGCGAAGGTATTTGCGCCTTGTAGGTCTGGAGTTGGTTGAAGGCGCCGGACAAGGTTGCGTTCTCATCGCCTGGGTTTTTCAGTTCGAGAACACCCAGAGGCAGGCCATTGACGAACAGCACCACATCCGGGCGTCGGTTATGCCCCTGCTCGATGACGGTGAACTGGTTCACGGCCAACCAGTCGTTCTGATCGAACCCGCCGCTTCCTCCAAAATCGATCAGGCGAACCCGGTCTCCGCGCATATTGCCGTCTTCGTAGAATTCGACAGGCACACCCTCGACCAAGTATTGATGAAGCCGCCGGTTCTCCTCCACCAACGATGGCGTCTCGCTCGCTAGAACGCGACGAATGGCCTCTTCGCGTGTGTCAGCGGGGATTGACGGGTTCAGCCGCCCGACTGCATCGCGTAGACGGTCCAGCAAGACGACATCTTGATAGGCAGCGCGCAAAGGCTGCTGGCTGTCCGGAGACACATCGGGTCCGTGCGCGATCGTCCAGCCCAATTCACTGAGCCATTCGAGCGCCGCTTCCTCGACGTGGTCTTCTACGAACTTTCCCACTAGGCGAGCTTCTCGAAGCCGCGGCGCACCACACCCGCCATGAGATCACGTCGTTGTCCAAGAAACTGGTCGTAGGGCATCGCTTCCCATCCCATCGGCAAGCCGTGAGATCGATGCATTTCGGCCCAGTCCTGATCGGAGAAGCGAGCCTTGATCTGCGGCACATAGTCCTGCGGTGCCTTGGCGCTGATGTCGATATTGTCCGGCCATTCCACCAAAGCATAATTCGCCATCTGGTTGCGCATCCGCTGGTCGCTCACACCTTGCGCTTCAAGCCAGGCTTTGGGGAACAGATGGTGCCGCTCCAGCGCCTTCTTCGTCGTCTTGATGGTGGGATCCAGCATATCCGAGACCGTCTTGTGCGAGAACAGCACTGGCGCGCCTAGCCGGTTCTGCGCTGCGAAGAATGCGAACAGCTGCGGATTGCGGGCAGACGAACTGTCGAACTGCGATGGCAGGGTAATCTGCCAGAAATCATTGGTCAGCTCGCTGGTGATCTCTCCGTCGAGCCACGACAGGAAGGCCTCGCCATTGTCGATCTCGCGAATGCGGGCGAGATCGCCATCCATCACGGTTTCGGGCGAACTGGTATATCGGCCGGTTAGCGAGGCGAAAAAGAACCAGCGTCCGATTGCCCGCTGCAATTGATGTTCGGCCAGTCCGAACCGGACTTTGCCGATCAAATAGAATGCGTAGCCAAACAGCAGCGCGTTCGTGGACGAAACGAGCTCACCGCTGCGGAAGCCTGCGCCCACCAGTGCTTTGAAATACTGGTGCCAGTTGTTGAGGTTGAGAACGTGCGCCTGCGCCTCAGCCAAAATGTCGAACTGATCCTGTCTGCGCTGCGGATCGTATTCGCCGGTATCCGGATCCTTGCCCCGCAAGACCTGATACACGCTTTTCAGACGGCCACGATTGAAGGCCAGCGCGACCGCCACGCGGAGAAGCTGGTCCGGGTCCGGCTCGAGAAAATGGTTGAACGGGGACGTGTCCGATCCCTTCGCGGGGACCCGTGCCGCCCTGCAGAACTGCTCGAGATCGGTGCGCCCCTTTTCCCAGAAAACCGACAGCAATGTCAGGATGAAGTCCGCCTGGTTGAGCTTCACCCCTTCGCTGTTGATGCGCACGAAGATGTCGGCGACCTGCTCCTCCTCCACCGACTGGGCGATCTCCAGCGCCGTGAACGGATATTTCTGCAGGTCGAACAGCCGATCGAGATTGTGGGCGATGTGCTCTTCCTCGGCCTCCGTCAGTTCCGATTTCTGGGCGAGCTTTTCGATGAAGCCATTGACCAGCTTTCGGCTGGAGGCGCCCGACGACCACAGCTGCGAGATATTCGGGATCCAATCCGGGTCACGCCGGATGGCAGCATCAGCCACTTCGAATTTGCCGTCGCTAGGGCGGAAGGCGATTTCGATCTGGCGGTAGGCGTAGTTCTCGTCGAGCACCTTCTGACCCCGAAACACGGCATAGAGTGAGGTTAGCCGCTGCTGCCCATCCACGATCAGGCGAGCGGGCACATCGCGCTGCTTGTCATCGAGCCCGATCTGCTTCGCGCCGCTCTCGACGGCATTCTCCCAGAACAGGAGATAGCCTACCGGGAAGCCGCGATACATGGAATCGAACAGGTCGCGGACCTTGGCGTTCTTCCAGACGAACGGGCGTTGAATATCGGGCAGGCCAATATCGCCTACGTCGATGAAGTGCAGCAAACTGGACAAGTCGTAGTCCACGCGTTTGAAACAGGTCTTGAGTTCGCTCACCAATTTCCCCCTTCAACAGAGCCGTTTACCTCAGTTCTGCGGGCGTAACTGTAAGCAGATGATCAAGAACAACGCCAGCGTCTGACAGGCTTTTTAACCGGAAGTGGATCAGGTCGGCATTGCCAAGCTGGGGCATATTCTCGAGGCTACTATGCCGCCCATAGAGCGGTTGGCCCTTCGCATTCTTCTTGGCGTGAAGCACGGATGCGGGCGATGCAGTGGCAGAAGGGCCGCCGACAAGGCGTGCGACTGCCTTTTCAAGGCACCATAAGTTGGCGGGCACTTGAGCGTTCTTTTCGAACATCAGTTCGATCTGCGCTCCGCCAGAGGTGGTCAGGACGTAGCGAGCGGCTTTGCTGTCCTGATGGCCAAGGGGGTGTTCTGCGGCGAGGCTGTCGAGCAGCGCAACGACTGCTTTCTTGAGTTGGTCGCGGGCTATCATGCTCGTTCAATCTCCCGCTCCGCTTCACCGACGCGGATTTCGCCGGACATCAGCTTGGGCAGCAGTAAGTCGCGGGTGTTAGCCAGCGTTCGGTTTTCAAGTTCATTGGCAACGATCTTCTCAAAGAACGGCTCAACCATGTTGTCGAATTGTCGGTGTATGGGCTTCTCGGCGACGATAACTGGCAAGGGACGGAAGTTCTTCTTGCTGATTTCCTGAAAAGTAGAGCCGTTCGCGTTTTGAAGGATCAAATCCATATTCTCCTTCGCCCATAGGTAGGCAAAGTAATTGGAGATGCGCCCTTCGCAGCGCATCGCGATGTAGCCTTGGTTCACCGCCAGCGGGATCTGGGTAATAGCCAGATATCCAACAGGTGCGCGCGACGACAGGAGGACTGTCCCTTCCGGCAGCAGACCGGAACTGATCTTGGCAAGGCCGACGGGTGTGATGCTGCGGGACGTTTCTAGAAGAATTGGCGAGTTCAGGCCGGAAAGATCCTTCGGTGTTGTCCAAGCGATGTCACCATCCCAATACGCAGCGTCTTTCGTGCTCGGCGTCGAACCGCCCACCGCGTCCACCTCAGTGCCAATTGTCGAATAGGCCCACCCCTCCGGCACGCCGTCATCGTCTAGGCAGTTGGGGAAGAGGGACCAGAGGTCCGGCGCGAGATAGGGGGTGTCCCCGGCCATATTGGCCTTCACCGGGCCAAAGTCGACGAACCAGTCGCGGAACAGCGCCCGCGCCTGCGCCTCCAGCGTCTCGTTCATCCGCCGGTTCACGTCAATTTTCTCTGATAAGCAGAGATAGAGATCGCCAATCGCAATTTGAGTATCTTCATCCGGTAGAGGGATGAGAAGCTTGTCAAAATCACCCTTTTTAAAATGCGGGATCATCGTTCCGACATGCATATTTGCAATCTGACGTTGCACAACGGACGAGCGCAGAGCCGCGAACAGGTAGGCCGGGTATACTTTGTCTTTATCTGCACGAACCGCGACCATATCCTGAGCGATGCAGAAATTGAATGGGTCAGGAACTAAACAGGTCTGTCCGGGCGTTCCTTTGCAAACGAACAGGATATCGCCTGGTTGCGGGTGGCCCCGAAACCAATTCGACATAGTCGCTTCGTCTACATAGCGCACCTTCTCGAAGACCGGAAAAAGTGTGGATTCCTTTACACAATTAGTCGCGATTAATGGCGTTCCGGAAGTAGCGGTAGGGCAAGTCTTGCCCCGGTTATCTACCACGTGTTCGAGAAGATCTAAGAATGGTGCGGCGGTATTCATACGATCACAGCCGACAATCGTTCGGTAATTTCGCCGTTAAGCCGATCTCCCTCCTCGAACTGCGCCTCCAACGTCGCCTGCAACGCCGCGAACCGCTCGGCAAACGGCACGCCATCATCCTCGACATCTTCCGCGCCGACATAGCGCCCCGGCGTCAGCACATAGCCGTGCTTCGCCACCTCGTCGTGGCTTGCCGAATATGCAAACCCCGGAACGTCCTCATAATCCTTGCCCTCGCGCCACGCGTGATACGTGTCCGTAATCCGCGCGATGTCCTCGTCCGAGAACTCCCGCCGGGTGCGGTCGACCATGTGGCCAAGCTTGCGAGCGTCGATGAACAGGATTTCGCCGCGCCGGTCGCGCAGCTTGGCATCGCCGACCAGCCCGTTCGACTTGTCCTTGGCAAGGAACCACAGGCACACCGGGATCTGGGTCGAATAGAAGAGTTGGCCGGGCATCGCGATCATGCAGTCGATCACATCGCCTTCGACCATCGCCTGCCGGATCTCGCCTTCGCCGCTCTGCGTGGAGGACATCGACCCGTTGGCCAGCACCACGCCCGCCGTGCCGGCCGGGGCTAGATGGTGCAGGATGTGCTGAAGCCAGGCAAAGTTCGCATTACCGGCAGGCGGAATGCCAAACTTCCAGCGCCCATCCTCCCGCAGCCGATTGCCGCCCCAGTCCGACACATTGAACGGTGGATTGGCGAGCACGTAATCGGCGCGCAGGTCCGGCAATTCGTCGCGGTGGAAGCTGCCGTCGCTGTTCCAGCGAATGTCAGCGTCGATCCCGCGCACCGCGAGGTTCATCATGCAAAGCCGCCAGGTCGTATGGTTCGATTCCTGACCATAGACGGCGATATCGCCGATGCGCCCCCCGTGGTTCTCGACGAACTTTTCAGATTGCACGAACATGCCGCCCGACCCGCAGCACGGGTCGTATACGCGCCCATCATGCGGCTGCAGCATCTCGACCATCGTTCGCACGACCGAGCGCGGCGTGTAGAACTCGCCCCCGCGCTTGCCTTCTGCACCGGCGAACTGGCCGAGGAAGTATTCATAAACGCGGCCGAGCACATCGCGGCTCTTCCCCTCGTCCGACTTGAACCCGATGCCGGAGATAAGGTCGATCAGCTCGCCCAGCATGACGGGGTTTAGCGCAGGGCGGGCGTAGTCCTTCGGCAGCACTCCCTTGAGGGAGGGGTTCACTTTCTCGATCTCGAGCATTGCCTCGTCAATCAGCTTGCCGATACCGGGCTGCTTGGCGCTGGCTTGGAGGTGCGCCCAGCGCGCGGGCTTGGGCACCCAGAAGACGTTGTCGGCCCTGTATTCGTCCTCGTCCTCGACGCCGTCCGGATATTCTTTTTCGAGTTCGGCGCGCTTGGCCATGAAGCCATCGGAAATGTGCTTGAGGAAGATGAGGCCGAGGACGACGTGCTTGTAATCGGACGGCTCCATATTGGCGCGGATCTTGTCCGCCGCCTTGAACAGCTCGGCCTCGAAACCGAGGTCCCCGCCCTTAGAACTGTCTGCTTTCTTTGCCATTCTCACCCCTCAAATCGTGCGGCCAAGCCAGCGATAGCAAGGCTGTGACGGTCTCGCTACGCCGAACTTCGGTAAATTGGCACAATCATGCTGCGACCGACCGGTAAAACTGGTGCAGCCTTATACAATCACACAGTATTAGATTGATTTGCAGCAAGTAAATTGATTTGCAGCAAGTAAATTGACAACCTAACACAGGGTAAAACAGGGGAATTTGAATGAACGCCGTCGCCAATCCGCAAGTGCGCAAGCTGTTCGACGAGACGCGGCGCAGGCTGGTTGAAACAGGCACTCGCAACCGGCTCGTGCACGTCAACAGGGCAAACACCCGCGGCGCCGTCGTGAACATCATCAATGAGCGCTCGGATGACGTTTATTCCATATTGGCCAGCGGCAAGACGATGCGGTTTCGTGCCCTTGGCAAGGACAAGCACGAGCAGGGGGAAATCCTACTTGCAGACGATACCGGGGATGCCGAAGCCTTCGACGAGAATCGCTACACCGACAACTTGCTGGAAAGCCCGTTAGGGCCGGACGCGCTTGCCAAAAAGCTCCTTAAGATCGCGCGGGATGCGCGCACCGCCGAGGAGGAGCAGGGGGTAAACATCCTCTACCTGGCCCTCGGCTTCGTCACCTGGTTTGAAGATGAGAAGTCCGACGTTCGGCGAGAAGCGCCCCTTATCCTGCTCCCGGTGGAACTTGTCCGAAACCAGCGCACTTCAACATATGACATCCGCATGCGCGGTGAGGATCTCATTACGAACCTTCCGCTTCAGCAGCGATGGCAGGATGATTTCGGGTTGGTTCTTCCCGAACTTGAAGTCGGCGAGGACTGGCAGCCATCGCAATATTTCGACCAGGTCGAGGAAATTGTCGATGAACGTGATCGCTGGGAAATCGACCGTGATGCCATTCAACTGGGCTTCTTCTCGTTCTCGAAACTGCTCATGTATCGCGACCTTGATATCGATGTATGGCCGGATGGCGCGCTGGAAACCCACGAGCTCGTCAAAGGCCTCCTGTATGAAGGGTTCGAGGGCGACGATGACGCAATTTTCGGCGAAGAAGACAGGCTTGATGATGTCTTGCCGCCGGAAAAAATCTTCCACGTAGTCGATGCCGATGCGAGCCAGGCCCGGGTGATCGAAGAGGCCCGGTCTGGTCGCAACCTTGTAGTGCAGGGGCCACCGGGCACGGGGAAAAGTCAGACCATCGCCAACATCATCGCGGCTGCCGCGCAGGAGGGCAAAACCGTCTTGTTTGTGGCCGAGAAGATGGCCGCACTGGAGGTCGTTCACGACCGATTGGTGAAAGTGGGTTTGGCAGATATCTGTCTTGAGCTGCACTCGCGCAGCGCGAACAAGCGCCAAGTGCTCGAGGAACTGAAGCGCACACTCAACGCAGGTGCCGCCGTGCCTGCAATTCCCGCACGGCCTGAAGCGCTGCAGCATAGCCGAGATAGGCTCAACGCCATTACCCAGGCTCTCCATTCGCCTATCGGCGATACAGGCGAAACGGCGTTCGGGATGCTGGGCCGCCAAGCGCGCTTCATGGGCTTGAAAGCGCCTCCGCCAACTTTCGCTGCAGACGGCCTTGCTGAAATGGATCGCTCTGCCGAAAGCAAAGCGGTGGATGCACTCAAGCTGTATGGTGGCGCACTGAAGGAGGCTGGCGATCCAGCCAAACATCCGTTCCGATCAGTAACGGTGATGCAGCTTCAGCCGGTCGATCAGGCACGATTGCGGCCGATCCTGGATGAGGCGCGGGAAGCGGTAACGGCCCTTGATAACGCCCTCAATGTCGCTCTGGATTCTCTCGGGTTGGCTGAAGGCGGCTGGTTCGACCTGGTCGCGCCGGTCGAAGAACTCCTGCGTGCGCTTTCCGGTTTGAACGAGGGGGAAGGCAATCTTGCCAAAGAGCTTCTGCAATGCCGCGATATGGACCGCCTGTCTCAAGCGCTCGCATCTGGGCGCCGGTGGCGCGAAGAACGCGATGCGGCCAGTGCTTACTTTATCGATCACGCCTTCACGGTTGATGTGGCGCACCTTCGTGCCCCGCTTATCGCAGGGACAACATCATTCTTCGCTCGCTGGGGCAGCGCTTATCGCAATGCCTCACGTGAACTTGCGGGATTGCTAAACGATCAGCTGCCGAAATCTGCCGATGAACGTGTGGAGCTGGTAGATAGCCTGTTGCAAATTTCCCGGCTCCGGAATGAATGGGGACACGAGGAGGAATTTTGTCGGACCACGCTTGGCGGAAATTGGCGCGGCGAGCGGACCGATTGGGGGCGCATCGAGGCTGTCCAGGCATGGGCCGCGCGAGTGTCGTTAGCCAACGCCGATCTTGATGCCGAACCCGAATTCCTCGTCTCCACTGCTCTAGCTGTGGAGCGCGAAAACTGGGCCGATAAGATAAAACAGTTGGCGGGCCT